>NZ_JAVDUX010000021.1:0-104990 GCF_031456575.1 Ancylobacter sp. 3268 | reverse complement strand
CGGCCATCCTGTCCCTGAAGCCCTGCCAATCAAGCCAGGCCGAAAGGCCCACTATGCATTAGAGTCAAACCGGACCACTCAATAGGGGCAGGCTATCCGTTTGTCTATGGTGCGACAAAGCCCGACGACTGGGCGCTGCGCGTGCTCAGACGCGCGGCCTGGCGCTCGGCCCTTGCCGTGTTCGTGTCGGTCGACGGCGAAGTCATCGGCGCGCTGCTGCTCGGCGATGAACTGCGCCGCGAGAGCCCGCGTACCATCCAGGCCCTGCGCAGCTGCGGGGTGAGGCGCATCCTCATGCTCACCGGCGACAGGGCGGATGCGGCAGAAGCGATCGGTATCGCCCTCGATCTCGACGCGGTGCTGGCCGATCGCGGGCCGGCGGACAAGGTCGATGCGGTCGCGGCGGAACAGAGGCTTCACTGCACCGTCATGGTCGGCGACGGCATCAATGACGCGCCGGCGCTTGCGCGGGCGGATGTCGGCATCGCCATCGGGGCTCGGGGAGCCAGCGCCTCCTCGGAAGCGGCCGACGTCGTCATTCTCGTCGACCGCCTCGATCGGGTCTCCGACGCGGTGGGCATCGCCCGGCGCGCCCGCCGCATCGCCATGCAGAGCATTCTCGCCGGGATGGCAATGTCGGGGGTGGCGATGCTGGCTGCGGCAGCGGGCTGGCTAGCGCCCGTTGCTGGCGCCCTGACGCAGGAAGTCATCGACGTCGCCGTCATCCTCAATGCGCTGCGCGCGCTCGGACCTGGGCTCGGCTCGAGCCGGCAGCATATGCCGGCGCGAGCGGCCGACCGCCTGCGAGAGGAGCACGAACGGCTTGAGATTTCGCTCGACCGGCTCAGGGCGATTGCCGACGCGCTCGATACCGCCACGCCGGATGATGCCGTGCCGCTCATCCTCGAAGCGGGGCGCATTGTATCCGGTCCCATCGTCGGTCACGAGCGCAACGACGAGACCGACGTCTATCCGCGCTTGCTGGAGTTTTTGGCGGACAAACATGGCCTCGGCGCCATGACCCGCGCGCATCGCGAGATTCTCCACCAATCGCGGCTGCTCGGCCGCATCGCCGACGGCCTCGATCCTGCTCACGTCGATTTCTACCTCATTCGCGACGCACAAAGGGTGATGGAGACGATCGAAGCGCTCGTTCGCCTTCACAATGCGCAGGAAGAGGAGATCTTCGAACAGGTCGCGGCAAAAGAGTGATGGCATCCTCGCCGGCGACCATGCCACCGACACGCGACGATGCTGGCAGGGAAGCGAACTTCCAGTGATGCCCTGCGCGCTTGAAGGGTTGCTGCTGTGCTGCGGCAATACTTGATCCGCAATTTGCCACCGCGTGCCTGGCGCCCAAGAGTGCTTGGTTTTAGCAGCGTTCGGCATGGAGGAGCCAGCCGGGCATTCCCGAGCTCGCTCGTGATCCCAGCCGTCAGCACCACAAGCCGAGCGTCAATCCGTCGTTCGAAAACGAATGTCAGGCCACATCGTGATGTTGCCCCGCTGCCCACGCATCGCACACAATTAGTGCATGTGATTATGGCATCCAGCGCGTTTCCGATGCAGGCTTGGATTTCGCCGCCGCGCGCTCCATTTCACAAGCCATTGCTTTTGTTGCGGTGACATTAGATCTCGTTTTTGGCACGCACCTTGCTTTATGAATTGCATGCACTTGATGCATGCGAAAAATCCAGAAGCAGGAACAGACCCGATGCGCACTCCCATCCTTCCGGGCGACATCAGTCGCCGCTCCTTCCTCAAGGCCAGCGTCGCCGCCGGTGCCCTTGCCGCCACCTCCCGCTGGACGTCGGCGCAGGCTGACGATCCCAAGGTGCTGAACTATCTGTCCTGGCCGGGCAATGCCGATCCTTATCTCGTCGAGCAGTTCGAGAAGGAAAACGGCGTCAAGATCCGCATCAAGGAGTATGTCGGCGGCGACCAGATGCTGGCTGTCATCAACCAGTCGCCGCCCGGCTCGTTCGACGTGGTGCTGGCCGACGCCGAGTACATGCACCTGCTGCATGCAGCCGACTTCATCGAGGAGCTCGACCCGGCCGACTACCCGCTCAAGGACTATTGGCCGGAATTCCAGAAGTTCCCGCTGCACTGGTTCGACGGCAAGCTCTACGGCGTGATGACCGATTTCGGCTATCTCGGCCTCTCCTACAACACAAAGGAATTCACGCCGAAGGAGGTCGCCTCCTATGCCGCGCTGTGGAGCGAGAAGGCCAAGGGCAAGGTCGGCTTCTTCGACTGGTACCTGCCCTCCATCGGCTCGATCAGCCTCTCCAACGGCAACCGGCCGCCCTTCGATATCGACGAGGCGCATTTCGAGGCGGTGAAGGAGAAGCTGTTCTCGCTGAAGCCGCAGGCCTCCGGCTTCTACACCATCGCCGACATCTTCTCCTCGCTTACCAATGGCCGCGCCCAGCTGGTGCCGGGCATCGGCGAGTGGATCACCCTCGGCCTGCGGATGAATGGCGTACCGGTCGACACCATCATCCCGGAGGAGGGAGGCCTGCAATGGACGGAATCGCTGTCCATCGTGAAGGGCACGCCCAAGCGTGACCTCGCCCGCAAATTCATCCAGTACACCACCTCGCCTGAGGGCCAGGTGAAGATGGCGACCAAGGTCGACAACAAGAAGTCGATCCCCTCGATCGCCGGCTGGAAGTTGCTCAACGAGACCATGCCGAAGGAAGCCGAGACCCTGCGTATGACGCTGACCGGCCCCAATGTCATGGACGAGTACAAGGCGAAGCGCATCCAGTTCCGGCAGCTGCCCAAGCAGCAGGAGATCTCGGACTGGAACGACGCCTGGAGCGAGTTCAAGAGCCTCTGATTCAACGCGAACCAAGGGGACCCGCCATGACGGCCGCCTCCGTGACGACGCGTGCCGGCGCCCTCGGGCGCTGGTCCTGGCTGCGCCGGCCGCGCATGGCGGGGTCTCCCGCCGTGCTGCCGTCGATGCTCGGCCTGCCCGTACTCATCTGGCAGGCGGTCTTCTTCGCCGCGCCGCTGGTCTTCCTGGTTGTGGTCACCTTCTGGCAGGTGAAGGCGTTCCGGCTGGAACCCGCCTTCGTGCTCGACAACTGGTCGCGGATCCTGTTCTCTGCGACCTTCCAGCGCGCGCTCGCGCACACCTTCGCCGTCGCCGGCACCACGACGGTGCTGGCGGTGGCGATCGCCTTTCCCGCCGCCTATACCATCGCCTTCCGGCTGAGCCCGCGGCTGCGGGACCTCGCCGTCGCCGCCCTCGTGGTCCCGGTGTTCTCCAGCTACATGCTGCGCATCTATGCATGGCAGATCGTGCTGAGCCCGGAGGGCATTACCAATGCGCTGCTCGGCGGGATCGGCATCGACCCGCTGCCGCTGCTGGGCGGGGCGTTCTCGCTACAGGTGGGGCTGCTCACGCTCACCCTGCCGATCGCGGTGCTGATCCTCGTCTTCGCCATGGCCGGCATCGACCGTACGCTGGTCGAGGCGGCGGAAAACCTCGGCTGCCGCCGCGCGCGGGTGGTCGCCCATGTGATCGTCCCCTCGCTGCGCCCGGCCATCGCGCTCACCGCGACCACCAGCTTCCTTCTGGCCTTCGGCGACTATATCAGCCCGCTCTTTATGACCGGCTCCAAGCCGCCGACGCTCTCCATCCTGATCGTCGACACGGTGAAGTCCGGCTCGCAATGGCCGCGCGCCTCGGTGATCGGCGTCTCCATGCTGGTGATGTTGGCGCTGGTGCTCGGTCTCGGCCAGTCCCTGTCGCGCGGCCGCGCGGCGCGGAGGGAGGCGGCGCGATGAACCGGGTCCTCGCCACGCGCCTGTCGCGCCTCGCCCAATACGGCTTCCTCAGCCTGCTGTTCGGCTTCATCGCCACGCCGATGCTGGTCATCGTCGTGTTCTCCTTCGACGCCAACCGCTTTCCCACCATTCCGTGGGGCGGCTTCAGCCTGCAATGGCATCGCGCCATCCTCGACGATCCGATGATCCGCAATGCCTTCCTCAACAGCATGCTGGTCGGGCTTGGCACCGCAGTACTCTCGACCGTGCTCGGCTTTGCCGCGGCCTATATCGATTTCCGCTACCGCTTCCGGCTCAAACTGCCCTTCGTGCTGCTGGTCGCAGTGCCGCCAGCAGTGCCAGCCACCATCCTCGGCATGGCGATGCTAGCCTTTCTCTCGCGCATCGGCCTGTTCGGGCGGCTGGAGACCGTGATGGCCTGCCATGTCGCCATCGCCACCTCTTTTGCCATGGCCATCATCCGGCTGCGGCTCAACGATCTCAGCCGCGATCTGGAGCCGGCGGCGTGGAATCTCGGTGCCTCGCCGGCGGCGGCGCTGATCCATGTCGTGCTGCCGTTCTGCAAGCCGGCGCTGGTCGCCTCGTTCTTCCTGTCGGCGGCGGTGTCGTTCGACGAATTCCTGATCGCCTGGTTCGTCGGCGGCGTGCACGAGACGCTGCCGGTGCGCATCCTCAACCTGCTGCAGGGGCAGGTGAACCCAAAGATCAATGCCATCGGCACCGTGGTGCTGGTGATCAGCGTGGCGCTGGTCCTGATCGCCCAGCGCTTCACCGGCGTGCGCGCCGGGCGCCGCCCCACACCCGAAGGAGAGTGATATGAAGACCCCGTTCATCGCGCTCGATCAACTCGACAAGCGCTATCCCGACCACCACGCCGTCAAATCCATCGACCTCGACATCGACGCCGGCGAGTTCATCGCCATCATGGGTCCTTCTGGCTGCGGCAAGTCGACGACGCTGCGGCTCATTGCCGGCCTGGATGAGCCGACCGGTGGCGAGATCCGCATCGGCGGCGACAGCATGCGCGGCGTGCCGGCGTTCCAGCGCAACACCCCGATGGTGTGGCAGAGCCTTGCGCTGTTCCCGTTCCTCACCGTTGCCGAGAATGTTGCCTTTCCCCTGCGCATGCAGAAGGTCGGAGCGGCCGAGCGGCGCAAGCGGGCGCTGGAATGGCTCGACCGGCTCGGCCTCGCCAGCATGGCCGAACGCAACATCGCCCAGCTTTCCGGCGGCCAGCGCCAGCGCGTGGCGATTGCCCGGGCGCTGGTGACCGAGCCTTCCGTGCTGCTGCTTGACGAGCCGCTCTCGGCGCTCGACGCGCATCTGCGGGTGCGTATGCAAACCGAGCTGTCGCGGCTTCACCGCGAACTCGGCATCACCTTCGTCTATGTGACCCACGCCCAGTCCGAAGCCTTTGCGCTGGCCGACCGCATCGTCATCATGAGCGAGGGACACATCCAGCAGGTCGGCCGCCCGCAGGATGTCTACCGCGCGCCGGCCAACGCCTTTGTCGCGGAGTTCATGGGGATGAACAACCTGGTGCGCGGCGAGGTGCGCGGCTCACGCGACGGGCTGCTCGACATTACCGGCGCGGTCGGCGATTTCCGCGTGCCGGCCACAGCGGCCCGTCCGCAGGGGAGCAGGGGCGACTTCGTCATCGCCGCCGACCGCATCGCGCTGGCAGCCGATGGCGAGGGCCTGCCCGGTACGGTGCTCGGGTTGGAATTCGTCGGCTCGACCCAGACTGTGTTTGTCGAGATCGAAGGTGGCGCGGAATTCCGCGTGCAGAAGCAGCAACACGAAATCGAGGCGCTGAACCTTGTGCCGGGCCGCAAGGTCAAGCTGAGCTGGAACCCCGAACACGCCTGGCTGCTGCCGCTGCCAGGTCAGATGCATTGAAGACTGGCTGCTGCCGCAGGCCGCCTGACTTTCAAGGAGGAAGATATGTACCGTGAGAACTTCATGCGCCGGGCCATCGAGATATCGCGGCAGGCGCTCGACACGCCGGGCACCGAGCCGTTTGGCTGCGTCATCGTCAAGGACGACGCCATTGTCGGCGAGGGTCTGAACCATTCGCTCGCCCACTTCGATCCGACCTCGCATGGCGAGGTGGAGGCGATCCGCGACGCCTGCCGACGGCTGGAATGCGTCGACCTCACCGGCTGTGAGCTCTACACCTCCTGCGAACCCTGCGCGATGTGCGTGGCGACCATGGAAGTCGCGGGCATCTCCAAGCTCTACTACGCCGCTTCAATGAATCAGGCTGGCGCGGCTTTCGCCACGCTGACCCGCCGCGAGCGCCATCCGATCGATGTCGATAGATTGCGTGCAGAAGCCGGCGCCCTCGTCGAGGATCGCGCCATGCCCTCGCAGCAGGCAATGGACGCGGATGCGGTCGCCATCCTCGACAGTTGGGTGAAAGCGCGTAAGGCTGCGACCGCCTCGGCTGGCTGATTCAATGCATACGAAACATAGAGTGCTCGCATGAACATCACGCGCGTAAAGAAGGGCGCCTCGCGCTCGGTGAACGATCCGACCGCGAAGGGGAAAGGTCCTCCTGCCGCTGGCGAAAGCGGGGCGATCTCCCGCACCGAGGCGGTTCAGGACGCGCTTCGCCAAGCCATTATCGAGCAGCGGCTCCAGCCGGGGGCCAAGCTCCCGGAGGACGCCATCGGCGACGCCTTCGGTACCAGCCGCACCATCGCGCGCGAGGCGCTCGGGCGGCTCGCCGTGGAAGGACTGGTCGAGTTGAAACCCAATCGCGGCGCCTTCGTCGCCAATCCGAGCCTCGATGAAGGACGCGATGTGTTCGTCGTCCGCCGGGGCCTTGAGCGGATCGTCACCGAATGCCTGTCCGGCAAGCTGAAAGCCGACGAAATCGCCGTGCTGCGCGACCACGTCGCCCGCGAGCGCGAGGTCTCCGGCCATAATGAGGTGGAATCGATCCGCCTTGCCGGCGAGTTCCATCTTCTGCTCGCGCGCCTGACCGGCAACCATGTGCTGGTGCGCTATGTCACCGAAGTCGTGTCGCGCTGTTCGCTCATCCTCGCCATGTATGGCCGCCCGCACTCTTCCGACTGTGGCGTGAGCGAGCATGGCGAGATCGTCGACGCGCTGATCGCAGGCAATGGCGCGCGCGCCGTCGAACTCATGGACCACCATCTGGAAGCCGTCGCCAGCCGCGCGCTGCTCCAGCAGAAGGCGGAACGCGACATTCGCGACGTGCTCGCGCCCTATGCCGCACGCATCAGGGGGCTCGAAGCATGAGCATGCATCCCGAGCCGGACACCGATTCCATCGCCTTCGATTTTCGTGAGCTTGGCGAGCGCGAGCGCTACAAGCTGATGATCGGCACCATCGTGCCGCGCCCGATCGCGCTGGTGACGACGGTCGACCCGCAGGGGCGGGTGAACGCGGCGCCGTTCAGCTTCTTCAACTGCCTCTCGGCTGATCCGCCGATCGTGGCGCTGGGCGTCGAGAACCACGCCGACATGTCGTTCAAGGACACGGCGCTGAACATCCGGCTTACCGAAGTGTTCACGGTCAACATCGTCTCCCACACCATCGCCGAGGGCATGCATCTGTGCGCGGCGGAGTTCCCGCCGGGGGAGGATGAACTCGCCGCAGCCGGCTTCACCGCCGTGCCGGGAGTGAAGGTGGCATCGCCCTGGATCAGGGAGGCGCCCGCCGCTTTCGAATGCCGGCGACATCTCACACTCGAACTTGGCAAGTCGCGGCAGATCATCCTCGGTGAGATCGTCTACGCGCATTATCGCTCGGATGTCGTGGACACCGAGCGCCTGCGCATTGATCCAGCGCGGCTAGATGCCATCGCACGGCTTGGCGGGAGCACCTGCTCGACAATTCGCGATCGTTTCGACATGCCGACGCCGAGCTTTGCCGAGTGGTCGGCGTTAGCCCCGCAAGAAGAGATCGTCGCGCCGATCGCCGCATCGATTAGGTGAACACCTGTAGGGACGTGCTCGCGACGGCGATCGACCGGAGCTTCAACAGCAGCGATCGAACCTATGGCGCACGACGCGTCTGGCCCCGATGTGCTGGCGGAAGGGCTCTCCTGTGGGCTGCATTCGGGTCGAACGTATCATGCGGGAGCTTGGGTTGCGGGCCCGGCCGCGCCGTCGTGGGCTGCCGAGGGATGCCGGCGTGCGGGCCGCCGCGTCGGACAATCTGCCCGACCGCGCCTTCGAGGCCTCGGCTCCAGACCAGAAATGGGTGGCGGACTTCACCGACATCTGGGCCGCGGAGGGCTGGCTCTATGTTGCCGCCGTCGTCGACCTGTTCTCACCACGTGTCGTCGTCCACAGAACCGGCAGCAGTCCGACCAAGGGTTTTCCGGTCGCTTGGACTCCCGGTTAGGCTACGTCGAGCGATGGAGGTACTCACTCTGTTCGACCTTAGCGTCCGATTCGCACGGCCCCTGTTAGCCCCGCTTGACGCACTCCCTACCAGAAGGTAGACAAAGCCATGGCAAACATGACAAGCACCTCCGACGAGATACTTGGTTGCGCACGCGCGCTCATCGTGGCGGGTGGCTACAATGGCTTCAGCTACGCTGATATCTCCGAGGTCGTCGGCATCCGCAAGGCAAGCATTCATCACCATTTCCCGAGCAAGGTCGATCTGGTCCGGACCCTTGTGGCGCGATATCGCGAGGAGGCCGAGGCGGCGATTGCCCAACTCGCGCGTCAGGAGCCCGCTGATCAGCTTCGCGCCTATACGGAGTATTGGGCCGCCTGCATCGGCGACGGGACCAGGCCTTTTTGCGTTTGCGCCTTGCTTGCGAGCGAAATCCCCGTGCTACCGCCAGATGTCGTCCTGGAAGTACGGGCCTATTTTCGCCTGTTCTCCGCCTGGCTGACGTCGCTCATGGAGCAGGGCGCGAAGCAGGGGACGCTGACGCTGTCCGGTACGGCCCGATCCGAAGCGGAGACGTTCATCGCAACCGTGCATGGGGCCATGCTGTCGGCACGGGCCTATGGCGAACCCTCAATCTACGCAGCCATCACCCGGCCCCTGATCGAACGCCTTACGGCGCCGCGACAGTAAAGAGCCGTGCCCCCCTCGTGGATCGGCCGCTCCAGCTTTCTCCGGCGGATATCAAGCGGTTTCCTTCGCCCACCCAGATAACGCGTCACGACTGCGTTGAAGGCTGGACCGCGATCGGCAAATGCACCGGCGTCCCGCTCGAGGGCAGCGGCCGCTGCTATCGCGAGATGTTAACAGTCCGCCCCTGACGGGCGAGAGGACGAATTATGCAAATCAACGTTGCCTCCGATAGGGAAATCGTCTCGGTCGTCTCATTGCTGAACCGCGCCTACCGTGCGACTGGCGGCGAGGCTGGTTGGACTACTGAGGTCGGGCTGCTCGCGGGAGATCGTATCAGCGAAGCCACGCTGCGTGACGAGATCGCCCGAAAGCCTCAGGCCTTCCTGCTGGTCTGCAAGAGTGAGGAAGAGGTTCTCGGCTGTGTTTGGGTCGAGCCTGACGCCGATGGGGCGACTTGGTATCTCGGCTCGCTGGCCATCGATCCGAAGCAGCAGAACAATCAACTCGGCCGACGGCTCCTCGGCGCGGCGGAAGATTGGATCAGAGAAAGAGGGGGGCAGAGGGTCAAGATGACCGTCATCGACGAACGCAAAACCCTGCTCGACTGGTACGAACGGCGCGGTTACATCCGAACCGGTCAGACAGAGCCCTTTCCGTCGACTGACACCCGGTTCGGCACACCGATTCTGCCAAACCTCCGGTTTGAGGTTTTGATCAAGGCGCTTTGATCGGCCTCTCGATGCCCAAAGCACGGTACATGGTACCGGCTCGGATCCATCCGATGCCCCGTCATAGGGCTGGCGAACACATGATTCGCCTTCCTGGTGGCTCGCAGCCCGCCGGCCTCGCCAATTGCCAACTGGCGACGTGGCCCACGCGCTTTCAACGCCATAGAGCGATGCTCATCCCATTCACAAGGGTGGTGAACGGCAGATCGACAGGATCGTGTCCCGCAGCCAACGGTGCGCGAGGTCGGCCTCCATGCGGGGATGCCACATCGCCGAGACGACGATTTCGGGTGTTTCGACCGGAAGCTCGAAGCTGGCACAGCCGTCCATGAGCGAGGCATCGCCAAGGCACGACCGGGGTATGAGGGCGACCAGGTCGGAGTGACGGGCGATGCGCACGGCATCCGGAAAGCCCGGCACGACGGCGACGATGTCCCGCCGAAGCCCCAGCGCCGCCAGCGCCTCGTCGACCGGCCCCGCAGAGTCGCCCTTGCGCGAGACCACGACATGCCCAGCGCCGGCATAGCGTTCCGGCGTCACCGGCATGGACAACAGCGGATGCCCCGCCCGCACCACGGCGAGGAAGCGGTCGCGGAAGAGCAGACAGGTGCGCACTTCGGGGGCGAAGTTGCCCAGCACCCCGATCTCGATGTCGACCGCGCCTTCCCGCAGAGGCCCGGCGTCCTTGGCGGGCTTCGGCACAAAGCGTAGCCGTGCGCGCGGCGCCGCTTTCGTCACGGCCGCGACGAGAGGGGCGGAGAACAGCCGGACGAAACCTTCATTGGCGCGAATGGTGAAGGTGCGGTCGAGCGTCGCGAGTTCAAGCCGATCATCCGGCGGGCGAAGCACCTCCTGCACCTCCCGGTTGAGCGCGTGCACCCGATCACGCAGCGCGACCGCGCGCGGCGTCGGCACAAGTCCGCGACCGGCGCGCACCAGCAACGGATCGCCGGTCGCGGCCCTCAGCCGCGCCAGTGTCCGGCTCATGGCGGAGGCGCTCAGGCCGAGGCGCCGCGCCGCGCGCGTCACGCTCCCCTCGGCGAGGAGAGCGTCCAGGGCGGGAAGCAGGTTGAGATCGGCGGCGTCCATCGTCCGACCTTAGACCCTCCGGCAGATCAGGCATAGCGCCGAACACAATAATAGTTTGCATCCTGTGCGCCTGGTGCATTGCCTCTGTCGCTCGCATCTTCGCCGGAGATATCGAAGAGGAAAGGCACCATCCATGACCCCGATTGACCCCAGCAAGGCAACCGGCACCGTGCTTCTCGTCGGCGCGTCGCGTGGCCTCGGCCATGCCATGGCGGCCGAGTTCGTGGCACGAGGCTGGACCGTCATCGGCACCGTGCGCGGCACCGACCGGACACCGCTGCACGATCTGGCGCAGGCCCATCCCGGCCGCGTCGAGATCGAGCCGCTCGACATCACCCAACCGCCTGAGATTGCCGCCCTGCGTCAGCGCCTGACCGGGCGCGGCATCGACATCCTGTTCGTGAACGCCGGCACGGCCAATGCCAACCAGGACGAAACCATCGCCGAGGTTACGACCGAGGAATTCACCCGCGTGATGGTCACCAATGCGCTGAGCCCGATGCGCGTCGTCGAAGCCTTGCAGGATCTCGTGTCGCCGGCCGGAATGATCGGCATCATGTCGTCGGGACAGGGCAGCATCGCCAACAACATCAAGGGCGGTCACGAGGTCTATCGCGGCTCCAAGGCGGCGCTGAACCAGTATATGCGCAGCTATGCCGCCCGCCACGCGGGCGAACCACGCGCCTTGATCCTGATGGCGCCGGGCTGGATCCGCACCGGGCTCGGCGGCCCCGACGCGCCCTTCACCATGGAAGAGACCGTGCCGCAGATCGTGTCGACGCTTCTCGCGCAGCGGGGCCAGCCCGGCCTCCACTATCTCGACCGCGAGGGACATCCCGTGCCGTGGTGAGCATAGCCGGCCGGTGCCTGCTCCTTGACGGGCTCGGCCGGGATCATCGGGAGTTCCGGGTTTCGAGCCTCCAGGTCCGGATGGCCCGCCCCGAGCCAATTCCGGTCCAGCCGCAGCGATTGTTTCCTACGAGCAGCCGAATCCGGCTTCTACTTTGCATTCGATATGTATACAATCGCGAGAAAACTGAGGGATGTCGATGCCGCTTTTCGATACTGTTGTTTCTGGCGGGCTTGTGGTGACGGCGGGCGATCGCGTCCACTGCGACATCGGCATACGCGGCGGCAAGGTAGTGGCGCTCGGCCACGAGCTGGAGGGCCGCGAGATGATCGACGCGACGGGCAAGCTGGTGCTGCCCGGCGGCGTCGATTCTCATGTGCATATCGCCCAGCCTTCCGGTAACGGCATCGTCATGGCCGACGATTTCGAAACCGGCACCCGCTCGGCCGCGTTCGGCGGCACCACGACCGTCATGCCCTTTTGCCTTCAGGAGAAGGACGTGCCGCTGCGCGAGACGCTGCGTGCCTATCATGCCAAAGCTGAGGGCCAATCCTATGTCGATGTCAGCTTTCACCTGATCATCAACCAGCCGAACGAGCAGCTTCTGGGCCAGGATCTGCCGGCTCTCGTCGAGGATGGCTACACCTCCTTCAAGATCTTCATGACCTATGACGATCTGAAGCTGAACGATCGCCAGATCCTTGACGTCATGTCGGTCGCGCGTGAGACCGGCGCGCTGGTGATGGTACATGCGGAGAATTACGACGCCATCCGCTTCATGACCGAGGAACTGGAGAAAGCCGGCAAGACCGCGCCGCGCTATCACGCGACCTCGCGCCCGAAGGTGGTGGAACGCGAGGCGACGCATCGCGCCATATCGCTCGCCGAACTCGTCGATGTTCCGGTGATGATCGTCCATGTCTCCAACCGCGAGGCGATGGAGCAGATCCGCTGGGCGCAGCAGCGCGGGCTCCGCGTGTTCGGCGAGACCTGCACGCAATATCTCGTCCTCACCGAGGACGATCTCGACGGTTTGGGCATGGAGGGCGCCAAATATGTGTGCTCGCCGCCACCCCGCGACGTCGAGAGCCAGGAGGCCTGCTGGGAGGGGCTGAGGTCCGGCGTATTCTCGGTGTTTTCCTCCGATCACTGTCCATATCGCTATGACGACGAACAGGGCAAGCTGAACCCCAGGGGCCGCTCCAGCTTCCGCTGGGTGCCAAACGGCATTCCCGGCATCGGCGCGCGCCTGCCTATCCTGTTCTCGGAAGGCGTGAGCAAAGGACGGATGAGCCTCGAACAATTTGTCGCGGTGACCGCGGCGAACCCCGCCAAGACATATGGGCTCTATCCGCGCAAGGGGACGATCGCGGTGGGTTCGGATGCCGACATCGTCGTCTGGGATCCAACGAAGCGCGTCGTGCTGCGCCACGAGATGCTGCAGGACGGGGCGGACTACACGCCCTATGAAGGAGCGGAGCTCACCGGCTGGCCGACGCTGACACTCGTACGCGGCACCAAGGTGGTGGAGAATGGGGAGTTGGTCGGTCGGAAGGATTTCGGCGCCTATCTGCCCCGAAACCGTTCGCCCTTCGCGTCTCCGGCGTCGAGAGTCGATCTATGAGCGAAAGTGCCGCCAAGGACATCGAGCCGGGTACGCGCAGCGACAACCTCTCCAATCTCGCCTACAAGGCGGTGACGGAGTTGATCCGGGACCGGCGCCTGCGCGGCGGCGAAACCATCGTGGAACTGCGCCTTGCGGATCAGCTGAACATCTCGCGCACCCCCTTGCGCGAGGCGTTGCAACGGCTTGAGGGCGAGGGACTGGTCGTGAAGGGCAACGGACGCTCCTTCAAGGTGCGGCATGTCGACCTCGGCGAGTATCTGCAGAGCCTGCGCGTTCGTGAAATCCTGGAACCTGAAGCCGCTGCGATGGCCGCCGGACACATTCCCCGGATGGAACTCGCGACCGTGCGCGCCGAAATCAATAGCCTGAAAACCGCAACCACCTATCACACCGATGCCCATTGGCGCTCGGACGACAATCTTCACGAACTGTTCGCGCGGCACTGCGGCAACGAGGTGCTGATGAAGGCGATTCGCGGCTTCCGGGTGACGACACGCCTGTTCGAGATCGCGCGGCTGGCCGACCGGGTGCAGCCGGATTCCGTCGAGCATCTGGCGATCCTCGAAGCGCTGGAAGCCGAAGACGCGAAGGCCGCCCGTAGGGCTGTCCAGTCCCATATTCGCAGCATCGGCGATTTTGCCATCGCCACCGTGCGCTAGCGTCGCGCGGGCGTTCCGATATCGGAATCAGGGCCATAGCGAGTCAGGGTCACGGCGAGCAAGCCCACGGCGAGCCGGCCCGCGGCGCCGGTGCCGCCGGCCGATGCGTTGGTGAGTGCGGGTCCCCGCCGGCCCGCTTGAACGCCGCCCCGCGCAACGCGCGGAACCACTCAGTGTCGCAATATCTTCGAGACGAAGTCCTGCGTGCGCGCCTGCGTCGGTGCGTCGAAGATCTGCGCCGCCGGCCCTTCCTCGACAATCTTGCCGCTCGCCATAAACACCACGCGCGAGGCGACTTCGCGGATGAAGCCCATCTCATGCGAGACGATCATCATCGTCATGCCCTCCTTGGCGAGGAGGCGGATCGAATCCAGTACCTCGGACACCAGTTCGGGATCGAGAGCGGCCGTCACTTCGTCCAGCAGGAGAATCTCCGGCCGCAGCGCGAGGGCACGCGCGATGGCGACCCGCTGCTGCTGGCCTCCGGAGAGCTGGTCCGGATAGGAATTGAACTTGTCCGCGAGCCCTACCTTGGCGAGCAGCGCCTTCGCTTCTTCCTCGACCTCGGCCTTGGGGCGCTTCTTGATCTTGATCGGCGTGATCGTGACGTTCTGCAGCACCGTCATGTTCTGGAACAGGTTGTATTGCTGGAACACGATGGCGATGCGGTCGCGCAGCCGTCGCACCTCGCGGGCATTGGCGTAGTTCACCGCTACGCCGTCGAGTTTGATACTGCCGGAACCCGGCGGGAGCAGCCCCATCAGCACGCGCAGGATCGTGCTCTTGCCGGAGCCGGAAGGCCCGATCAGCCCGATCACATCGCCGCGGCCGACGCTGAGGTTGATGCCGGACAGCACGGTATGCGCCCCGTAACGGGCCTCAAGAGCGGTGATGTCGAGATGATGCAAGACGAGCCTCCAGCGCCGCGCCGAGCCGCGCGAGCGGATAGGAAATCAAGAAATAGATGATCAGGATCGCGCCAAAGGCGAGAGCCGGCGAGAAACCCTTGTTGTTCAGCACCTTGCCGGCATAGGTCAGCTCGACCACGCCGATCTGCGAGGCAAGCGCCGTATCCTTGATGAACAGCACGAAGAAGCCGAAGGCCGGCGGCAGGATGATCCGCCACGCTTGCGGCAGCACGACATGGCGGATGGTCTGCAGCAGCGAGAAATTCATCGCCGCCGCCGCTTCCCACTGGTTCGGGTGAACCGAGTTCAGCCCTCCCCGGATGATCTCGGACAAGAACGCCGCCGCGATCAGCGTCGTCGTCACGGCCGCCACCACGAACAGCGAGGTGTCGGCGAAGAACATCTGGAAGACGAAGAAGGCGAGCATCAGGGTGACGAGGAAGGGCACCCGGCGAAAGATCTCGGTGAAGGTGAAGGCCAGCGTCCGCAGCGGGGCGAGCAGCCGGCCCCGCGTCGTGCGCGTCACCGCGAGCGCCAGACCGAGCAGGCTTCCCAGGACGACGCCGAGCGCCGAGAGCGCAAGCGTCGTCCCGGCGGCCTGCGCCAGGAAGAGCATGTTGTAGTAGGTGGCGAAGTCGGGCCATTCGGAGGCGATCTGCGAAAACATCACGCGGCCCTCGTCCGTACCCGGAAGGCATAGCGGCCGAACAGCGCGAGCAGCGTCGAGGCGACCAGCGTGAGCACGACATAAATGCCGGCCGTGATCGTGAACACTTCGACGGAGCGGAAGGTCAGCGCGTTGACGTTCAGCGCCTCGCCGGTCAGTTCCTCGACGCCGAACACCGAGGCCATCGAGGTGCCGAGCGTCATGATGATGAAGTGGTTCGACAGCGGCGGGAACAGCACCCGCGCGACATGGGGCAGGATCACGTAGCGGATCTGCTGCAAACGCGAGAAGCCGAGCACCTCGGCCGCCTCGATCTCGGAGCGCCGCGAGCTCTCGAAGCCGGCGCGCTGGATTTCGGTGAGGTAGGCCCCGGCATTAAGCGTCATGCCGAGCAGCACGGCATTGTAGGACGACAGCAGAATACCGCTATCGGGAAGCACGAAGTACAGGAAATAGATCTGCACGAGCTGCGGCGTGTTGACGAAGAACGTCACATAGACACCCACGGCCGCAACCGCCCAGCGGGGGCCGAAGCTCTTCACGGCGGCGCACGCCGTGCCGATCAGCAGGCCGCCGCTGAAGGCGAGGACGGCGATCTGGATCGACAGCAGCGCGCCTTCCAGAAGACGGGGCAGATAGGGCCAGACCTGACCATATTGCAGGACGTAGCTCATTGCTGAATCTGGCTCATGCGTGAAACAACTCCGCTGGACGACAATCCGGCGGGAAGGAGGCCCCGGCCGGATCGAGCCCTGCTTGCGGGTTTCAGAAGTAGGGCGTGACCTTGACGGGGGCGATCATGTCCATGCCGAACCACTTCTTCCACAGTTCGTCGGTCTTGCCGCGGCGGTGCATCTCGAAGATCGCGACGTTGAGCCAGTCCTTGAGACCCGTCGAGTTCTTTGCCACGCCGAGCGAGCAGTAGTAGATATCGACGGGGGTCTCGACGATCTTCCACTTGGTGCTCTTGTGGCGGTCCATATGCTCCTGCATGAAGTCCATGACGTCGATCATGGCCGTGCCACGCCCCTGGGCGAGCGCCCGCACCGCGTCGGGGTAGTTGTCGAGCAGGGTCACCTTCGCGTTGGGCAGATTGTCCTCGATGAACTTCACCGGGGTCGAGCCGCGGACCTGAACGAAGGTCACGTCCGGCGAGTTCATCTCCTTCCAGTCCTTGAAGGACTTGTCCTCGGTGGTGAGGATGCCGAGCACTTCGGTGTGGGCAGGAACGGTGAAGTCTATGACCTTGGCCCGCTCCGGATTACGCGTCATGGCGCCCATTACGACATCGATCTTGCCGGAGGCCACGAAGGGAATGCGGTCCGGCGAGCCGACCTGAACCACCTCGAGCTTCACGCCCAGCATCTTGGCGATCTCGGTGGCGAAATCGACGTCGAAGCCCACGATCTGATTCTTCTCGTCGAACTTGCCGAGCGGGGGCAGCGTCGGGTTGACGCCGACGCGGATGACGCCCGACGAGATCACGTCGTCCAGCGTGCGCGCGGCGGCGGGCGCCACGGTCGCGACGAATGCCGTCAGCGCGACGAGCCCCGCGAGGGCTAGTTTCTTCAGCATCAACATTCTCCTCAGTGGAAGGGCCGCTCGGGCGCAGCGACGGCTGCGAGGCGGCTATTGCTTGTTGGTCGACAATTTGTATACATATTGCCGATATGTAAAGTGCAAAAAGTGAGCACGGAACGTTCGAATCGCGCGCGCCGAAGGCGCCGGCGCCTATGGGATCCGAGCGACACTTGATGCGACGCGGAGAATCTGGACATTCATGGCGCAGTCATTCACGGATCGTTTGACGGGTATCCACGCGGCAACGATTGTGCCGATGCGAGATGATTTCTCGATCGACGAGGCCGCGCTCAAGGACCACATTTCGCGGGTCGCGGCCGTGCGGGGCATTCGGGGCCTGCTGCTGAACGGCCATGCCGGAGAGAACTTCGTGCTCTCGCGCGACGAGAAGATGCGGGTCGTCGCACTGGCGCGCGAGATGGCGCCGGACCTGCTCATCGTCTCGGGCGTGAATCACGAATCGAGCTTGGAGGCCGCCCAGGAGGGGGCCGCGCTGGAGGCGGCGGGCGCGGACGGGCTCCTCGTCTTCCCGCCGAACAGCTGGGCGCTCAACCATGACGACGACTGCGTCATGCTGCATCATCGGATGATCCGCGATGCCACCCGCGTGCCGTTGATGCTCTATGGCGCGCCCATTGCCGCTGGGACCATGTCCTATTCCGGCAACCTCCTGTCGCGCCTCGCCCGCGAGCCGCGCATCGTCGCCATCAAGGAAGGAAGCTGGGAGGTCGCCGCCTATGAGGAGAATATGCGCCTCCTGCAGGGCGAGCGGCCCGCTTTCAAGGTGCTCGGCTCCGGCGACGAGCACCTGCTCGCCTGCTATCTGATCGGCACCGTTGGCAGTCAGGTATCGCTCGCGGCCGTCGTGCCGCACCTCATTGTCGATCTGTGGGAAGCGGCTCAGGCGCAGGACTGGACATGCGCGCGGCGGATCCATGATCGCCTCTATCCGCTTGCGGCCGCCATCTACCGGCACGCGCCGGGCGGACGGGCGACGGCGCGGCTGAAGACCTGCCTGAAACTCCTGGGCCAGCTCGGCAACGACACGCTGCGCCCCCCGCAATTCCCCTCGACCCCATCCGAAACCGAGACGCTGAAGCGCGCTCTCGACCACGCCCTCGCCTGATCATCCCTGCAAAAGAGCCCCTGATGACCTCCCTGCGCATCACCGCCGGCCCCTATGAGTTGGAGGCCAAGCTCGAGACCGAGGCCGCTCCGAAGACCTGCGCGCTGTTCCTCGGCCTGTTGCCGTATCGGCAGCGCATCATTCATGTGCGATGGAGCGGCGAGGGCTGCTGGATCCCGCTCGGCGACACCGATTTCGGCATCGGTTTCGAAAACGCGACCAGCTTCCCGGCTCCCGGACAGTTCCTCCTCTATCCGGGTGGGTACAGCGAAACGGAACTCCTGCTCGCCTATGGCAGCGTGTGTTTCGCGAGCAAGATGGGCCAGCTCGCCGGCAACCACTTTCTCACCGTCACCAAGGGGCAGGAGAACCTTCCGGCGCTGGGCAGGAAGACGTTGTGGGAGGGCGCTCAGGACATTCTGTTCGAGCGGATCGACGGCAACTGACCGGGGCGCCCGACATGGCTGAAACCGGGATGCACGATGTCGTTATCATAGGTGGCGGGATAGGGGGCCTGAGCGGCGCGTGGCGCCTTCGACACCGCGACGTGCTGGTCCTGGAGGCGGGTGCCCGTCCCGGCGGGCGGCTGCGCTCCGAGCGACGTGGCGACTATTGGCTGAACTTCGGCGCGCACCTGTTCGGCGAGTCGGCCTCGCCCGCCGGTGCGCTGGCGGATGAACTCGGCCTTGAGGCACGGCCTATTCCAGGAGACCGGATGGGGATCGCCTTCAAGGGGAAGGTCGTGGCGGGCGGGCGCTCCGAAACCTTCCCCTTGCGCCTGCCGCTGGATCTTGGCGCCCGCCTGTCCTTCGTGAAGATGGGGCTGAAGCTGCGCTCCGGCGTCATGCGGCTGCTCGAAGTGCAGAAGGCGGTTCCGGGTGAGCCGCCGGGCACGCGCCGCATGCGCCAACTCTCTTTCGAGAACGGGCGGACGCTGGAGAACTATGTGGGCGCGCTCACGCCCGACACCGAGCTGATCCTGCGCACCATCACCGAGCGTACCGCAGCCGATCCAAGCGAGATGGCGGCCGGCTACGGGCTGACCTCCTTCGCCCAGGTCTGGTCGAAGCATTCCTTCGGCCGCAATTTGTTCGGCGGTTCGTCCCGGCTTCCGGAAGCCATCGCCTCGGCACTTGGCGACCGGCTGCATCTGAATGCCGAGGCGATCAGCGTCGAACAGAAGGGCGAGGCCGTGGAAATCGCTTACCGGCAGGGCGGCGAACTGCGCCTCGTTCGCGCCCGGCACGCCATCGTCGCGACGCCGGCGACGGTGTCCGCGAAGATCCTGCGCGGACTGCCGGCCGAGACGGCCGAAGCGCTCGGCAGGATCCGCTACGGCACCTTCCTCTCGGCCGCCGTCCTCACCTCCGAAACCGGCCCGATGCCTTGGGATGCAAACTATGCGATCGCCACGCCCGGCCTTTCCTTTGGTGTGTTCTTCAATCAGGCGAGCACATTGCGCGTGGGTCCACGCAAAGCCGGCGGCAGCCTGATGTTATTCCGGGGCGCACGCGGAGCCGACGAACTCATCAAGCTGTCGGACGATGAAATCGCCCGGCGGTTCAAGGCGGATCTGGAGAAACTCTTTCCGCAGGCGCGCGGCATCGTTGAGGAGATCGTCATCCAGCGCTGGCCGCTGGGCGCTCCCTACTCATTCCCCGGCCGCGCGGCGCTTCAGTCGGCCCTGACGCGCGATCTGGGACGGCTGCACCTTGCCGGCGACTATCTCGAATTCCCCTGCATGGACGCGGCGATCGCGACGGCTGGAGAGGCTGCGGCCGCCATCGAGCTCGCGCTCACTCATCCGGCGTAGTGGACCGCTCCGCGGATCATGCGATGGGCCATAGCGCGCGGTGGCGGCGCGATCGCCTTCGAGCCCTCCATCCGTGGGGCGAGGCGGTGGGCCGAACGCAACTTGCGCATCCTTGCTGCCGCATCCGGCCTGGGGCGGCGGCCGAGGATCGACGACAGGCTCGCATCTCCAGGCAAACCCTCATTGCTTCGGCAACCGCGCGGCGTGGCAGCCAATAGATGCTGGTTCAGAACCCGAAGGACTGCTGCGCCGGCGGCGGTGGGCCGACATGGACGCCCTCGAGCTCCAGCATGCGGATCTTGGCGGCGGAGCCGCCCGGGGCGGAGAAGCCGCCGACCTTGCCACCGGCCGCGAGCACGCGGTGGCAGGGAATGAGCAGCGCCACCGGATTCTTCGCCATGGCCTGCCCGACATCGCGCGCCGCCTCCGGTCCGGCGCCGAGCTCTTTCGCCAGCGTGCCATAGGTCGTGGTCTCGCCCCAGCCGACCTGCCGCGCAGCGTCGTAGATCTGCCGGAAAAAGTCGTCCTGATCGCCTAGGTCGAGCGTGAAGCGCGAAAAATCGACCGCCTCGCCGGCGAAATAGCGCTTCGCCGCGGCGACCGCCTCGTCGATCTCGCCGCGAGGTGTGCCGGGCATGGCCTCCGGCACGCGCCGCAGCAGATTGCGCTCGGTCGACTCGGCGCTGCGCGTCGGCAGTTGGAAACGGGTGATGCCGGCGTCGCTCCAGGCGATGCCGCAATAGCCGCCCGCGGTTTCAAAGACGAGATAGCGCTGCGCTGACTGGCCCATGGCATGGCCCCCGATCTTCCGACCCGCATGAAAATCGTCGGCAAGGGCGGCACGTTCAACCCGATCTCGTCGGCCGTTCACAACAGGCCGGGATGAGGAGTGCGGCTCGACAGCGTGTAGTCGGATTCCAGTACCATGATGGCGACGAAGACCAGCACCGCGCCGATCGGCAGCAGAATGGCATAGATCAGGGTCAGGCGCTCCCAGGCCATGTGCATGAAGACGGCGACGATCAGCCCCGCCTTGAGCACCATGAACAGCAGGATCAGCGAATATCTGAGGTGGCCCTCAAGATGGAAATAATCGACCAGGTAGGAGCAGGTGCTGAGCACGAACAGCCAAGCCCACACCACCAGATAGAGCCGGATCGGGTGCTGCGCCGTGTCATGGGTTGCAACATGGGTCATTTTGCTCACCACAGATAGAAGAAGGCGAAGATGAACACCCAGACCAGATCGACGAAGTGCCAGTAGAGGCCCATGATCTCGACGGCTTCGTAATTCCCTTTCCGGCTGGTGAAGAAGCCGCGCCGCCCGGTGTCGAAATCTCCGCGCCAAACCTTGCGCGCGATAACGACGAGGAAGATCACGCCGAAGGTGACATGCGTGCCGTGGAAGCCGGTGATCATGAAGAAGCTGGAGCCGAACTGCGCGGCGCCCCACGGATTCTCCCATGGCCGGACGCCCTCATGGATCAGCTTGGTCCATTCGAAGGCCTGCATGCCGACGAAGGTGGCACCCAGCGCCGCCGTCGCCAGCATGAGCCTGGCGGTAGTGACGCGGTCGCGCCGGTAGCCGTAATTCACCGCCATCGCCATGGTGCCGCTCGAGCTGATCAGCACGAAGGTCATGATGGCGATCAGGAGCAGCGGGAAGGATGTGCCGCCGATCTCCAGCGCGAACACCTCGCTGGGATTGGGCCAGGGCACCGTCGTCGACATGCGCGCCGTCATGTAGGAGATCAGGAAGCAGCTGAAGACGAAGGTGTCGCTCAGCAGGAAGATCCACATCATGGCCTTCCCCCAGGAGACGTTCTTGAACGCCCGCTGGTCGGAGGAGAGATCGGCGGCGATGCCGGCAAGGCCGGAGGATGCTCGGCCGAAGGATGGCCGGGCCTCGTCCGCCTCGTTCCTCAGCCAGATCTGCACCATCGATCGCTCCTTCGGCTCAGGACATGTTCAGCTCAACACCTGACGACAGATCTCGAAGACATCGCCGGCCCAGCCGGCGATCAGCGCAAACAGCACCAGCCACACGACCAGCAGGAAATGCCAGTAGATGGCGCACAGTTCGAGACCGAGCCGCAGCCTGCTCCGGTCGCCGCCAACCTGATCGGCGCCGAACGCGCGCAACGTGACGCGGACCAGTGCGACGAGCCCGCCCAGCACATGCAGCCCATGCAGCCCCGTCATCAGATAGAAGAAGGCATTGGCGGGATTGGAGGCCAGGAAATAGCCCTCGCCCGCCAGTTCCCGCCATACCGCCAGCTGACCGATGACGAAGGCGAACGTGAAGACGCCGGCGGCGACCAGCCCGAAGCGCACGCCATCGAGGTCCGCATGGTGCGATTGCGTCTTGGTCCATTCCAGCGCGGCACTGGCGAGGATCAGCAGGCCGGTATTGAACCAGAGCAGTCGTGGCGCCGGCAGCGGCCACCAGTCGGCGGCCTGCAGCCGCATCGAATAGGCGCTGATCGAGAGCGCGAACAGCACGCCGGCAACCGCCAGGAACACGCCGAGCCCGATCTTCGCCGTCGGAGGGCGCACGCCGGGCGGCGTGTCGACGACGCCGATCTCCAGCCAGGGCTTGGACATGATCCGCTGCGTCGCCAGCCACCAGGCGGCGATGCCGATGAAAATGGCGAGGAGGGCGACGACGATGCTCATGGCGCCCGGCTCGCGATCTCGCCGGCCAGCGGCGGCTGATTCTGCGGAATGAAATCCTCCGGCGCGCCGGGCACGTTGTAGTCATAGGCCCAGCGATAGACGACCGGCAGGTCCTTGCCGAAATTGCCGTGCGGCGGCGGCGTCACCGGGGTCTGCCATTCCAGCGAGCAGGCGCGCCACGGATTGCCGCCGGCCGCGCGCCCGTGGCGCAGGCTCCAGATCAGGTTGAACAGGAAGACGAACTGCGCGGCGCCGACCAGCAGCGCCATCACCGTGATGAAGATGTTCAGGTCGTGCGCCGACGGCGGATAGACGGCGGTCTGGCCCATCTCGTAATAGCGCCGCGGCACGCCCATCAACCCGAGATAGTGCATCGGGAAGAAGATCAGATAGGCGCCGAGGAAGGTGACCCAGAAATGGATCTGGCCGAGCGGCACGCTGAGCAGCCGCCCGGTCACCTTCGGATACCAGTGATAGAGGGCGCCGAAGATCACCAGGATGGGGGCCACGCCCATCACCATGTGAAAATGGGCGACGACGAACATGGTATCGGACAGCGGCACGTCCACCACCACATTGCCGAGGAACAGCCCCGTCAGCCCGCCATTTACGAAGGTGACGATGAAGGCGAGCGCGAACAGCATGGGCACGGTGAGGTGGATGTCGCCGCGCCACAGCGTCAGCACCCAGTTATAGACCTTGATCGCCGTAGGGATCGCGATGATCAGGGTGGTCGTCGCGAAGAAGAACCCGAAATAGGGGTTCATGCCGCTGACATACATGTGGTGCGCCCACACCACGAAGCTGAGCGCGCCGATCGCCACGATCGCCCACACCATCATCCGGTAGCCGAAGATGTTGCGCCGGGCATGGACGCTGATGAGGTCGGAGACGATGCCGAAGGCCGGCAGCGCGACGATATAGACCTCGGGGTGGCCGAAGAACCAGAACAGGTGCTGGAACAGGATCGGGCTGCCGCCGCCATAAGGCAGGCGCGCGCCCTGCTCGATGATCGCCGGCATGAAGAAGCTGGTGCCGAGCAGCCGGTCGAACAGCATCATCACGGCCCCGACGAACAGCGCGGGAAAGGCGAGCAGCGCCATCACGCTGGCGGTGAAGATGCCCCACACGGTGAGCGGCATACGCATCAGCGTCATGCCGCGGGTGCGGCCCTGCAGCACGGTGACCACGTAGTTGAGGCCGCCCATGGTGAAGCCGACGATGAAGATCATCAGCGAGACCAGCATCATGATGATGCCCCAGGCGAGGCCCGGCGTCCCGGTGGTGATCGCCTGGGGCGGATAGAGCGTCCAGCCGGCGCCGGTCGGCCCGCCCGGCACCGCGAAGCTGGCGAACAGCACCACCACCGCCAGCAGGTAGAACCAGAAGCTCAGCATGTTGGCGTAGGGAAACACCATGTCCCGCGCGCCGAGCATCAGGGGGATCAGGTAGTTGCCGAAGCCGCCGAGGAACAGCGCGGTCAGCACATAGACCACCATCATCATGCCGTGCATGGTGATGAGCTGGTAATAGGCATCGGCGTCGATGAAGGAGAGCGCGCCGGGAAACGCCAGCTGCAACCGCATCAGCCAGGACAGCATCAGCGCGACCAGGCCGATCGACAGCGCGGTGACGGAATATTGCACGGCGATGATCTTCGCGTCCTGGCTGAACACATAGCGCGTCAGCCAGCTCTTCGGATGGTAGAGTTCGACATCTTCGACCTCGGCCGGCGGCACGCCGGCCACGCCAAGCGGAACATCGACCATCGGCACCCTCCCTCGGCAAGGTCGCCCTGCCTATTGCTGCGCCCTGACTTCGCCCTTCTGATCCTTCGTGCCGTCCTCACGCGCGACCATCCGCCTCTGCTGGCCATCCAGCCAGGCGTCATAGGCCACCTGCTCCTCGACCACGACCGATCCGCGCATATAGGGATGGCCGGTGCCGCAAAGCTCCGCGCAGAGGATGTCGAAGGTGCCGGTGCGTGTCGGGGTGAGCCAGAAATAGGTGCTGGAGCCCGGCACTATGTCCATCTTGGCCCGGAACTCCGGCACGTAGAAATCGTGCAGCACGTCGGTGGAGCGCAGCAGAACCTTGATCGGCCTGCCGATCGGCAGGTGCAAGTCCTCGCCCTGCAGGACGACATCGTCCCGGCCGTCGGGATCGTTCCTGTCCAGCCCGAGCGGGTTGTCGTCGGCGATGCTGTCGATGCCGGTCCTGCCGAGCTTGCCGTCCTCGCCCGGCAGCCGGAAGCTCCATTGCCATTGCTGGCCGACGATCTCGATCGCCGAAGCATCCGCCGGGACGGTGATGAAATGGTTCCACACGAGCAGGCCGGGCGCCAGCATCGCCGCGACGCCGAGGCCGGTGACGACGGTGAGGCCGATCTCAAGCCTCCGGTTCTCCGGCTCGAAAGCGGCCCGATGACCCTCGCGGTGGCGGAAGCGCCAGACGCAATAGGCCATGAACAGCAGCACGGCGACGAACACCACGCCGGTGATCCAGAAGGTGATGATGATGGTGTCGTCGATATATTGCCAGTTCGACGCGATCGGCGTCCACCACCATGGGCTCAGCAAGTGGAACAGCACGGAGCCGACCGCCACCAGAACAAGAACCAGGACGACATGCATCACATATCTCCTTGGCCGCCGTTCGATCCGAAATCCCCGTTACTGTCCGTTGCTACTGGACGACCTTGCGATAGAGATGCCACGTGGCATGTCCGAGCACCGGCATCACCACGACGAGGCCGACCAGCAGCGGCAGGGCACCCAGCGCCAGCCCGCCGGCGACGATAAGGCCCCAGGCGAGCATCGGCACCGGATTGACCATGAAGGCGCGGACCGAGGTGCGCACCGCGACCGACACGCCGACCCGGTGGTCGAGCAGCAGCGGGAAGGACACGGCGCTGATGGCCAGCACCGCCACCGCGAACAGGAAACCGACACCGAGGCCGAGCACGATCAGCGCCCAGCCCGGTCGGGTGGTGAAGACGGCGGTGATAAAGGCGGACGCCGATTCCGGCAGCGCCGGCCCCAGCGTCATCCGATAGATCCCCATCGCCACGAGCAGCCAGACCAGGAAGATGCCGACCAGCAGCAGGCCGAGTTCGATGATGGCGGCGAGCGAGGGCGAGTTGAACACACCGAAGGCGTCGGTCCAGGCAACCGATTGGCCCTGCTCGCGGCGCCGGCTCATCTCATAGAGCCCGGCGGCAGCGAACGGACCGATCAGCACGAAGCCGGAGACCAGGGGGAACAGCAAGGGCAGCAGGCCGCTGCCGAGCGTCGCCGCCCCGATCAGCAGGCCGGCCAGCGGATAGATCAGGCAGATGAACATCACATCCGTCCGATAAGCGCCGAAGTCGCTGAATCCCCGTCTCAGCACATCCTTGAGATCGGCGAGGGTGATCCGCCGCACATGGGGGACGATCAGGCCCGCCTCTTCCGCAGGGGAGTGAAACGCATGCTCCATCGATTTGACGGCACTGAAGGTGTGCCGGATCTGATCGAAGCTCCATTCAACAGGATTTCGGACCGTCATCGCCATTCCTCCCGAACGTTTCGCCCGAGGAAATATCCGTCGCGATTGGACGCGCCCAAGAAATACAGATCACGGACGTACCGCGACTATCTGAAATTATTATACGCCGCGCGACATCCCCTGTCAGCTTGCTTCTTCTGCACGCGCGACGGCTCACCGCGTCAACGGCACGTGTCGGCAGATCGGTTCGCCAGGAGGACTCCCGCCAGCATCAATCCCGCCGGCGCGCGCAGAGATCGGCGGCCGGCGTGGCCGCTCCTCACCCGCCGGCGAACAACCGTCCGAGGTCGACGCTTTTGCGGGTGTCGCGGTCCAGGTCGAGCCGCTCCTCGAC
Source organism: Ancylobacter sp. 3268 (assembly GCF_031456575.1). Taxonomy (NCBI): domain Bacteria; kingdom Pseudomonadati; phylum Pseudomonadota; class Alphaproteobacteria; order Hyphomicrobiales; family Xanthobacteraceae; genus Ancylobacter; species Ancylobacter sp. 3268. Next base: position 78,519 of record NZ_JAVDUX010000021.1, on the reverse strand, counting down.
ATTGCCGAGATGCTCTTCCATCAATGCGATCGCCCGCGCGGCGTCGCCCGCCAGAACGGCCTCGAGGATCATCTGGTGTTCGTGGTGCGAGCAGCTCGGCTGGCCGGGCTTCTCATAGACCAGGATCACCAGTGCCTCGCGGGTGATCAGCTCGCGCAGGAAGCGCAGCAATATGTCGTTGCCGGCGATCTCGGCCAGCAGCAGATGGAATTCGCCCGAGAGCCGGACCATCTCGTGCCAGTCGCGGCGCGCCTCGGCGGCGACCTCCAAGGCGATATGCCGGTTCAAGGTGGCGAGCTCGGCCTTGCCGAGTCGTCCGGCCAGCAGCCGCACGATGGTGCCCTCGATGCCGCGCCGGGCGGCGAAGATCTCGCGCGCCTCCTTCGGGGTCGGCTGAAACACCGAGGCGCCCTTGTTGGGCTCGATCGTCACCAGCCCGGCATAGGCCAGCCGCGAGAACACCTTGCGGATGCGCGCCCGGCTGACACCGAAGATCTGCCGCATCTCGTCTTCGCGCAGACGCGTGCCCGGCGGCAGATCCTGCGCGGCGATGGCGGCGTGGATCTTCGCGTAGATGGCGTCGTCCGTGCCGCCGCCACGCTCGTCGTCCTGCGGGCCGCCCCCCGCTCCCGCCTCGCCGGCCGTGCCCTTGCGTGTCATCGCCCACCGTATCGAAATCGTCCCGGCATGTAGACATGTAGCCGATCGGATGTCGAGTGGAATGCTCAATTTTGTAGCATCTTGAGCAAATAATTCGTGCACATTGTTGCATTGTTTTGTCGACAATCTAGTATACGATTATCGACATGAAAACGGCGCGCTGGCGCCGCCTCCTCGTCGCTGAGGGTGCCCTCGTGTCGCTCGATCTCTCCGGCCCTTCCGCATCGATGCCCGCCTCGGCTGCGGCATCCGGCGTGGCCGCGCGCCGCCGGAACCTGCTGCCGGCACTTGTTCTTCTCGGGCCGGTGGTGATGTTCTTACTCGCCGTCTTCGTCCTCCCGGTCGGGTTGATGGTGCGCTACAGCTTCCTGCAGCAATTGCCCGACGGCACGCTGGCCGGCGGCTTCACCCTGGCCAACTATGTCCGGCTCGGCGCGGTCGATCTCTACCGCAACGTCGTCGTCACCACGCTGCGCATCAGCCTGTTCACCACCCTCGGCGCCATGCTGCTGGCCTACCCGCTGGCCATGGTCATCGCACGCGGCCCGGCGGTGATCGGGCGGGCCATCACCGTGCTGGTGATCGCGCCGCTGCTGGTCAACGTGGTGGTGCGCGCCTATGGCTGGCGCATCATCCTCGGCAACGGCAATAGCGGCGTGCTCAACTGGGCGCTGTCCTCTCTCGGCCTCGGGCCGGTCGAGATTCTCTACACCGAATGGGCGGTGATCATCGGCTCGATACAGGTGTTCCTGCCGATGATGGTGCTGCCGCTCGCCGCCGCCATCGGGCGCATCGATCCCGCGGTCGAGGATGCCGCCCGCACGCTCGGCGGGTCGAGCCTGGCGGTGTTCCGGCGGGTGACGCTGCCGCTCAGCCTGCCCGGCCTCGGCGCCGGCTGCACATTGGTGTTCTCGCTCACCGCCTCGTCCTTCATCCTGCCGGCGCTGCTTGGCGGCAGCTTCACCAAGATGCTCGGCACACTGGTTGAGGAGCAGGTGCTGACGGTGTTCGACTGGCCGTTCGGCGCCGCGATCGCCACGGCGATGGTGCTGATCGTGATGGCGATCAACCTCCTCTACATGGCGCTGATCGAACGCCGCTTCCGCTCCCGCGCAACGGAGGCCGCGTGATGTCGGAGAACGGTCTCGGGCGCGCCGCGCCGCTCATCTACACGCTCACCGGCCTGATCGTTCTCTTCCTGCTGCTGCCGCTGATCTTCCCGATCGTGCTGTCGATCTCCGACACGCCATTCGTCACCTTCCCGCCCAGGGGTTTCACCCTGCAATGGTACGGCAAGGTGCTGCAGGATCCGGATTTCACCTCGTCCTTCGGCTTCAGCGTGCTCTTGAGCACGACGGCCGCCTGCGGCGCCGTTCTGCTGGGCACGCCGACCGCCATCGGCCTGGTACGGCTCTCCTTCCCCGGCAAGGGGCTGGTGCAGGCTCTGGTGCTGTCGCCGCTGATCTTTCCCTCGCTGGTCACCGGCATCGCGCTGCTGCAGCTGTTCTCCTCCATCGGCTCGAACGATGCGTTCCTCAACCTGTGGATCGGCCACGTGCTGGTAACGACGCCCTATGTGGTGCGCACCGTCTCGGCCAGCCTCGTGGTCGTCGATCCCGGTCTTGAGGAAGCCGCCCGCACGCTGGGCGCCGGCCGGTTCACCGCCTTCTGGCGCATCACCCGGCCGCAGATCATGCCGGGGCTGGTGGCCGGCGCGCTGTTCGCCTTCGTCACCTCCTTCGACAATTACGCCGTCTCGATGTGGCTGTTCGATGCCTCGCACGTGCCGCTGCCGATGATGATGCTCTCGCTCATCAGCCGCATGTTCGATCCCGGCATCGCCGCCATCGCCTCGCTGATGATCTTCTTCTCGCTGCTCATGGTGCTGGTGCTGGAACGCCTCGCCGGCCTGAGGCGCGCCATGAGCTTCTGAAACCGCCTCTTCCCCGCATCGCCTTTCCTCTCGATCGCTGCGCGCGGCCCGGGGCCGGAGCGCGAACCCGGAGCTTTGCCATGATGACCAAGCTGACGACCACGCCGCTCTCTACGCCACTGAGCCGCCGCAACCTCCTGAAGGCGGGCGCCGCCACCGCCGCCGGCCTTGCCGCCCCCGGCTTCTTCGTCCGCAACGCCTGGGCCGCCGGCAAGACCATGCAGATCGGCATCTGGGGCGGGGTGCAGGGCGAATACATCCGCAAATCCGTGCTTCCGGCTTTCGAGAAGGAGTTCGACTGCAAGATCGACGCCCAGCAGGGCTCGACGCTCGGCCAGATCGCGCTGCTGCGCGCCGGCAAGGACGCGCCGAAATTCACCGTGATGTTCGTCGACGATCTCGGCGTCGAGATCGCCAAGCGCGAGGGCCTGATCGACCCGCTGCCGAAGGACAGGATGCCCAATCTGGCGAAGGTCTATCCGCGCTTCATCTATAATGACGGCTACGGCGTCGCGCTCGCCATCTCCTCGGCCGGGCTGTTCTACAATCCGCAGGCCACCAGGGCGCTGGAGAGCTATGCCGAATTGTGGGACCCGCGCTTCGCCCGCAAGGTCTCGCTGGTCGGCACCAAGACCACGCCGAGCGTTTTCATGGTGATCATCGCCGCCGCCATCGCCAGCGGCAAGCCCTATAAGGAAGCGCAGTATCTGGCCGACCAGGCCTGGCCGAAACTGAAGGAATTGAAGCCGAACGTGCTGAATCTCTACAGCACGGATGACGCGCCGCTGCTGGTGGCGCAGGGCCAGGGCGCCATCGGCGGCCCGGAATATTCGAAATATGTCTATCCCTACAAGCTGAAGGGCGCGAGCATCGACATGTGCTTCCCCAAGGAGGGGGCCTTCGCCGGCGTGAACTGCCAGATCCTGGTGAAGAACGCGCCGAATGCCGATCTCGGCGCGGCGTTCATGAACCGCATGCTGGATCCGGCGATCCAGCAGGGCCTCGCCGAGACCGCGCTCGCCGCCCCGGCGGTCGGCGGCCTCAGCTTCAAGCCGGAGATCGCCGGCCTGCTCGCCTACCCCGAATCGAAGATGGACGAGCTCGGCCTGTTCAGCCCGGACTGGGCCTATGTGAACTCGGTCCGCTCCAGCTGGATCGAGAACCTCAACCAGATCTTCACGGCGTGACGGCCATGGCGAACCCGCATCCCGAACGGGCGGTCCGCGCGGCGGACATCGCGGTGGACGACGTGCGGAAGGATTATGGCGCCCATCGCGCGGTGCACGGCGTCAGCTTCACCATCGAGCCGGGGCACGTGCTGTCCCTGCTCGGCCCTTCCGGCTGCGGCAAGACGACGATCATGCGGATGATCGCCGGCCTCATCGATCCCAGCGCCGGCGATATCCGTATCGCCGGCCGCTCGGTCACCCGCACGCCGGTGCATCGCCGCAATATCGGCATGCTGTTCCAGAACTACGCGCTGTTCCCCCATCTCACCGTCGCCCGCAACCTCGCCTTCGGGCTGGAAATGCGGAAGGTGCCGAAGGACGAGATCGCCCGCCGCGTCGCGACCACGCTCAATACCGTCCGGCTGTCCTCCTTCGCCGACCGCCTGCCGCACCAGCTCTCCGGCGGCCAGCAGCAGCGCGTCGGCCTCGCCCGCGCGCTGATCGTCGAGCCGTCCGTGCTGCTGCTCGACGAGCCGTTCGGCGCGCTCGACAAGAAGCTGCGCGAGAACATGCAGATCGAGATGCGCCAGTTGCAGCAGCGGCTGGGCATCACCACGCTGATGGTCACCCACGATCAGGACGAGGCGCTCACCCTGTCCGACCTGGTCGCGGTGATGAACAACGGCCGCATCGAGCAGGTCGGCACGCCGCGCGAGGTCTATGAGAATCCGGCGACCCGCTTCGTCGCCAGCTTCATCGGCACCTCGAACTTCTTCCAGGGCCGCGTCACCCGCCGCGAGGCCGGCGGCTATCTCGTGACCACCGGCGATGGCCTCACCCTCGCCCTTGACGGCACCCCGCCGGCGGGCGGGCAGGCCACCATCGCGCTGCGCCCGGAATCGGTGCGGATCGCGCCGGCCCATGGCGAGGCGGGACCGAACGCGATGCGTACGACCGTCGAGCAGGTCGTCTATCACGGCGTCAGCACGCATTACTATCTGCGCCGCCCCGGCGACGAGCCGCTGATCGCGGTCCGCCAGAACGATGTCGCCGATGCCGTCGGACCCGAGATCGGGCCGGGCAGCGAGGTGCTGGCAAGCTGGGCGCCCGAGCGCAACCGGCTGGTGCGGGAGGACGCGGCGTGAGCATCACCTCCTCGCCGCTGCGCCCGGATTATCGTGCCGCCCTCGGCATGATCACGCCCTCGGCCAATCTGGTGGTCGAGCGCGTCACCTGCGCCATCCTGTCCGATTTCCCCGAGGTGTCCGCCCATTTCTCCCGCACGCCTGTCTTCGGCGCCAGGGACCTTCATCCCGACGATTACGATTGGGACGGCATGCTGGGCGCCGCCCGGCTGCTGGCGCAGGCGCGGCCCGATGTGATCGTCTGGAACGGCAGCAAGGGCGCGACGCTGGGCTTTTCCGCCGACCGCGAACTCTGCCGCCGCGTGACCGAGCAGACCGGCATCCCCGCCACCACATCGACGCTGGCACTGGAAGCCGCCCTCGGCAGCCTCGGCGCGCACCGCATCGCCGTGGTCGCTCCCTATGCCAGCGACTATCAGCGCAAGCTCGTCGCCGGCTTCGAGCGCGAAGGGCTGGAGGTGGTGGCGGAAGCGCATTCCGGCATCGCCGACAATCTCGACTACGCCGCCGTGCCGGACGCCGCCATCGCCGGGATGATCCGCGCCGTCGCCACCGCCCGGCCCGACGCCATCCTCGCCTGGTGCACCAACTTCCCCGCCGCCTATGTGGTCGATGCGCTGGAGCGCGACCTCGACATCCCGATCCTCGATTCCGTCACGCTGGCGGTGTGGCATGGGCTGCACATGGCCGGCCGTGCCGATCCGCGCGGGCGGCGCTGGGGCCGGCTGTTCGATAGGCCCACGCAATGAGCACGCTGTTCCGTGGCGTTCACGTGCTGGAACTCGACGGCGATCGCGGCATGTCACCGTCCACCGACGTGCTGGTCGAGGGAGAGCGCATCAAAGCGGTCGGCGCCGCTGCCGCCGCTCATGCACCGGCCGCGACCCGCGTCATCGACGGGCGCGGCAAGCTGCTGATGCCGGGCCTCGTCAACGCGCATTTCCATTCGCCGGTGAACCACATGAAGGGTCGGCTCGACAGCCTGCCGCTGGAAATCTTCATGCTGTACGAATCCCCGGCCCTGGAGGCACTGCGCCCAAACCCGCGCGAAGCCTATGTGCGGACCCTCCTCGCCTGCGCCGAAATGCTGAAGACCGGCGTCACCGCCGTGCAGGACGACGCGTTCTTCGTGCCGGAGCCGACCGCCGACATCATCGACGCGGTGATGCAGGCCTATGCCGATAGCGGCATCCGCGTGACGCTCGCCCTCGACGAGCCGAACCTGCCCGAACTCGACAAGCTGCCCTTTCTCGCCGATCTGCTGCCGTCCGGCATGCGGGCCGAACTTGCCAGACCCCGCGCCTTCGGCATGGAAGGCCTGCTCGGCATGTACCGTCACCTCATCGCGCGCTGGCACGGCGCGGAGGGCGGGCGCCTGCGCGCCGCGGTCTCCTGCTCGGCGCCGCAGCGCGTCTCGCGCGATTATTTCCACGCGCTGGACGACCTCAGCCGCACGCACGGCCTGCCTTTCTATGCCCATATGCTGGAGACCAAGCTGCAGCGCGTGCTCGGGCATCAACGCTTCGACGGACGCTCGCTGATCCGCTACGTATCCGATCTCGGCCTGCTGTCCGAGCGGATGAACATCATCCACGCCATCTGGGTGGACGAGGACGATCTCGACCTGATCGCCGCCGCCGGCTCGGTCGTCGCCCATAACCCGATCAGCAATCTGCGGCTCGGCAGCGGCGTCATGCCGTTCCGTGCCATCCGCCGGCGCGGCATTCCGATCTGCCTCGGCACCGACGAGGCCATCGCCGACGATGCGGTGAACATGTGGGCCGTCGCCAAGATGACCGGCCTGATCCACAATATCGCCGGGCCGGATTATGAAAGCTGGCCCCGCGCCGGCGAGGTCCTCGACTGCCTGCTGCGCGGCGGCGCCCGCGCCATGGGATTGCAGGACGAACTTGGCAGCATCGAGCCCGGCCGCCTCGCCGACCTGACGCTCCTCGACCTCGACACCCTGCCCTTTACCCCGCTGAACGATCTCCACCGCCAGCTGGTCTATTGCGAGAGCGGCGTCTCGGTCGCGCTCACCATGGTCGCCGGCCGCATCGTGTTCGATGAGGGCCGCCTCGCCACCATGGACGAGCCGGCGCTGCGAGCCGAGGCGCGCCAGCTCTTCGCCGCCCGCGCCGCGGCGCTGCGCACCGCCTCGCAGGCCGCCGAGCGGCTGCTTCCCTACTATCGCGCCATGTACGCCAGGGCCGCGGCCTCGGACGTCGGCATGAACCGCTGGGTCGGCGATGCCGGTCCGCGTCACTAGGAATGCATCGATGTCCGCCATCCCGCTTGCTACCCATGGCCGCTACCGCTTCTCCGCGATCAAGGATCGCCCGACCTATCGCTGGCCCAATGGCGCAGGTCTGGCGGTCTATGTCGCCGTCGGCGTCGAGGAATACTCGTTCGGCGAGGGCCTGACCGAGGACCTGTTCCCCGGCGCCTCCAAGCCCGATCTGGTCAATGCCTCCTGGCGCGACTATGGCAACCGCGTCGGCGCGTTCCGGCTGTTCGACCGCCTCGCCTCGTTCGGCATCAGGCCGGCGGTGCTGCTGAACACGGCAGTCTACGACCACGCGCCCGCCGTCATCGCGGCGGCACGGGAGATCGGCGCCGAGTTCGTGGCGCATGGCGTCAGCAATTCCGACACGCTGGCCGGCATGAATCCGCAGGAGGAGACCGCCTATCTGCGTGCCGTGGTCGAGCGCATCACCCGCGAAGAAGGCGGCCCGCCCGCCGGCTGGTCGAGCCCATGGCTCGCCCACAGCCCGGCAACGCTCGATCTGCTGGCGGCAGAAGGCTTCGAATATGTCGCCGATTTCCGCATGGACGACCAGCCGGTGTGGCTGGCGACGCAGGCGGGCCGCCTGCTGTCGATGCCCTATGCACTGGAGCTCAATGACAGCACCACCATCATCGGCCGTCAGGCCAGCGCCCGCGACTTCGCCGAGATGATCGTCGACGAGTTCGACGAGATGCTGGAAGCCTCGCGCACCCAGCCGCTGGTGATGAGCGTCGTGGTGCATTCTTTCATTTCCGGCCAGCCCTTTCGCCTGCGCGCCCTCACAAGGGCGCTGGAACACATCGCCGCGCGGAAGGACGCGATATGGCTCGCCCGCCCCCGCGACATCGCCACCTGGGCCGGGGAGCGGATGAACTCGGGCGCGTGACCCTCCGCCAGGGGTCAGGGGATGACGGCCGCCTCGGGCGAGTGGCCCGGGTCGACGCACGTCCTCGGCCAATGGCGCCCAACCGTTCGGCGATGGCGGCATGGCGCGGATCCGGCCGGCCACGTTGCAGGCACGGCTCACGCGGCGGGAATGGCGTGCATGCCGCCGCCCGCGAGGCGACGCTTCCGGCGACCCTGGCCGGCCTCGCCGATGAACGCGCCCGGCCCCATCACGGGCGCCATCCCCTTAGCCAACGAACGATGCGTGGCAGGTCGCCGCTCCCGGACGGGCCGGCGCCGCCATCCGCCCTGAAGCAGGCGTCGTTCAGAAGGGTACGGAGAGGCGGATGCTCGCCTCCTGAGCGAGGTAGTCGTCGCCGATCTGGGCGCGGTATTCTCCACGCAGCTCATAGCCGTTGCCGGCGACGAATTGCAGGCCGGCGCCGAGGTCGATCAGCGTGTCGGGCAGGCGGACCTCGGAAACGAAGTCGATGCCCTCACGGGAATCGGTGTCGAAACTCAGTGCCTGGCTCATCCCGTCATTCGACAGGAAGCTCGCCCCCATCATGGCGAAAGGCCGCAGCCAGCCGCCCTCGGCGAGATCGATCCGGGCGCCGACCTCCACCGCCGGGCTGACGGCGAAACTCCACTCGCGCATGGCGTCGCTGGCGAGGCTCACCCCTTCGCCGGTGTCCATGACGACGCCCGGCATATAGGTATAGAGCGCGTCGAGATCGACATAGGGCCGCAGATAGAAGCTCGGATTGGGCAGCACGAACTCATACGCCGCCCGCAGCCGCCATCCGGCGGTCCAGACATCGCTCGTATTGGCGGCGCGCCAGGTCTCGGTGTCGAAATCGAACAGGCGGGTGGTGTCGAACCGGCCATAGCTTCCCTGCATCGCGGCGGAAAGCAGCAGCGGCCCCGTCTGGTGCTTGATCGCCACCGACACGTCGCCGGCCTGGCCGCTGCTGTTCGTGTAGCCGTCATTGGCGTCGAGATCGGTGGTGCTGTAGGCGCCGGACACGCCCATGAACCAGTCCTTGGCGACCTCCCACTGGGCACCGGCGCGCATGGTGATGGCGTTCTGCGAGAAGCCGTCCGCGGCGGAACTGTCGTCCATGGTGATCCGCGACGCCGTCACCTTGCCCCAGGCGCACTGGCTTTCGGTGATCATCACCCCGTCATCGACGAAGATGGGGCAGCTCATCACCGCGCTCAGCGCGTTGCGGGCAGCCAGGGTCTGGGTGATAGCGGGCGCCTGCTGGCCTTCGCTGGACTGGCTGTCCACCGCCTGCCGGTAGTCTTCCGCCGAGCCGAGATTGGCGATCTGGGCGAAGATCGCCGCGCTCGGCCAGGGATCGCGGTCCCAGGCCTGCTGCAGTCCGTCGGCCAGCCGCCGCTCATTGTCGTTCCAGGCCGCCGTCTGGCTCTCGGGGGTGCGGAAGCTGGCCGATGGCGCCACCGACACCGAGTGGTCGGACGAGCTTGCCGACCAGGAGATCGGGTTGCCCTCGCGGGCGAGCGTGGTGATCTGGCTCGCCGAGAGCCGGCCGGTCGAGGAGATCAGCTGGAAGGACTGCGGCACGAGCTGGTCAACGGCATAGGGCGAGATCAGCAGGTCGCGCACCGTGACCGTTCCGCTGGCATGGAGCCTGTCCTGCAGCGAGGCGGGGGACGCGAGGCTGGTGACGTCGGCCAGCATCTCGCCGCTCAGCACGACTTTCTCGGCGGTCACGTTGAGGGTGCCGTGCTTGCTGCGGCCGCCGATGTCGAGCGTGCCCTTGCTTTCGAAGCTCGAGCCCCTTCCGCCCATCTCGACCGTGCCGAGGCCGGCCCGGCTCCTGTAGGTGCCGCCGGCCTCGGTGGAAAACTGGTTGGCGCCCGACGACAGCAGCACGTCGCCCTCGATCGTCCCCCAATTGGTGACGCTGGTCGTACCCAGCCGCGCGAGCAGCGCCAGCTCGGAGGCCGCCCCCAGCAGCGAACCGCTGGCGAGCTTGACGGTATTCTGGCCGGGCGAATCGATCCGGATGCCGGCTCCCCCGCGGGTGCCGCCCCAGATCTTGCCGTCATGCGTGATGTCGACGCTGCCGTTCCAATAGGCGACGCGATTGTCGATCGAGCCGTCCGTCTTCTGGCGGCCGGCCTGGATGAAGACGCCATAGGCGTCCCTGCCGGTGGCGATGATGTCGCCCCGGGTGTCCAGCGTCACCTTGCCGGCATGGCCGGTGCGCCAGTTCGCAAGGAAATGGTCGGCCCGGCCGGGCGGGTCGGTGTGTTCGTCATAGGTGTCCTCGATGATTCCCCAGACGAAGGTCTTGAACCGGCGTATCGGGCGGCTCAGCGCGCTGGTGATCGGCGCCACGTCGCTGCCGTTGACGTCGAAGGCGGCGCCGCCGCCCCCCGTCAGGCTCTGGATGAACATGCCGTGCGCCCGCGCACCGGAGGTGGCGATGGACATGCGCGAATCCGGGCTGTCCATGCCCACGGTGACGTTGCCGCCATGCCCGTAGGACGGCACCCAGCCATTGACCCGCCGCGTGGTCTCCGCGAGGTCGAAGATAGACGCCATCTTGATCTGGCCGGTTCCCACGCCGCCATATCCGCCGCCGCCGCCGATCGACTGGAGCAGCGCGCCATAGGCGCCGTCGCCGGCCGTGGTGATCCGCGCGCCCGCACCCATGGTGAGGGTGACATTGCCGCCGTCTCCCCCGGCGTTGCGCTCCTCGTCCGATCTGGAAAGACCGCCGAAGGTGAGGTTGAAGTGGACCGGCTTCTGCTGGCTGCTGGCATCGGCGCCGAGGCCGCCGCCCGCACCGATGCTCTGGGCGACCACGCCGATGGCGCCGAGGCCGGCGGTGGTGATGGCGCCGGTGGTCGTCACCTTCACCTCGCCGCCCGACCCGCCGAAGGGGTCGTACAAGCTGTTCGCCGCCCCGCCGAACTGGGCGGTGACGTTCGCGGCGGACAGGCCCCTGGTCTCGGCCTCGCGCAGCGCCTTCAGGTCCAGGCGCGAGTCGCCGGCTTCAACGGCGACATCCGCCAGCAGCGCATCGAGTTCCTTGAGCGCCTCGGCCTCCTCGACGCTGGCGGCCAGCGCGTCGGCCTGCGCGGGATCGCGCCGGTTGATCACATAGACGCCGCCGCCGCCGCCGATGCTCTGCGCGACGATGCCATGCGCCTCCTTGCCGCCGGTGGTGATGGAGCTGAAATTCTTCAGCGTGACGGCGCCGCCATCGGCCTGCGTATTGATGCGGGCGCCAAGGTTCACCCTGGCGTTCATGTCCGCCGTCATCGCCTTGCTGGAGGTCGCCGCCACCAGGCCGCCGCCGCCGCCGATGCTCTGGCCGAGCATGCCGAACGCCGCATTGCCGGTGGTCGTGATCGTTCCGCCATTGGTCAGAGTGGCGCCGCCCCCGGCACCGGAGGCGCTGCCGGAGCGGTTGCCGATGGTCATGTTGATGTCGAACACCCCGGGCCCGACCGTGACCGAGCCGCCGGCGGTGCCGCCGCCGCCGCCGATCGATTGCGCCAGCATGGCGTGGGCGATGGCGCCGCGCGTGGTGATGGTGCCTTCGTTCGTGGCGGTGACCTCGCCGCCCTTGCCGCCGGCGCCGCCCCTGCCGCCGACCCGCAGATCGAGCGTGATCGGCACGGGAACGGGGGATTCCTTCACCTTGCCGTTCGCCCAGCCTTCCTTGGCGAGATATTGCGTCACGCTGTTCACGCGGGCGGTCAGGTCCGAGACCGCGGCGGACTTCACCGCCTCGACGAGCGCGTCGGTATAGATCTTCTTGTAGTCGATCCGCCGCTCCACCTCCTCGAGCGCCGCCTTGGCCGACAGGGAGCCATCATTGCCGGCCGCGATCTGCCGCGCCGCGTTTCGCCGGGCGTCGTCGATGTCCTGCTTGGCCTGGGCCAGTCCGGCCTTGATGCCGGTCAGTATCGATTTGGCGGTGAGCAGCTTGAGCTGAAACGACGAATTCTCGTTTAGCCAGCCGACCTTGTTGCCGGCGATCTTCGAGAGCAGATCGTTGCCCTGGACCAGGTGGTTGGCGATCTTGACGACGCTCGAGGCGATGTCGGTGACCGCGTCTCCGTGCGGTTCGGTGGAATCGCCATAGGCGCCGCCATTGCCGCCGCCGCCGCCCACGCTCTGGGCCTGCATGCCGAAGGAGCCGTCGCCATGGGTGGTGATGCTGGCGGCGCGGCTGTTGGTGGCGTTCGCCGCGCCGCCGTCGCCGCCCTTGCCGCCCCTGCCGCCGACGCCGAGCTGCACGTTGCCGTCGGCCGAGCTCGCCGTCAGATAGCCGCCGCCATTGCCGCCGCCACCGCCGACGCTCTGCACCAGCAGGCCGGTGGAGGACGAGCCGCGCGTCAGCAGGCTCGAGGCATTGGTCGCGTCGGCCTTGCCTCCCGTTCCGGCGCCGGCGCCGTTGCCGCCGACACCGATGCTGACCCCGAGGGAGGCCCCGTTCGGGATCGCGCCCGCCACCGTCTCCAGCAGATGGCCGCCAAGGCTGGAATCGGTGGTGAGCCCGGTTTTCACCGATGAGGAGCCGGGGCCGCCATTGCCGCCGCCGCCGCCGATGCTCACCACCTGCATCGCCGGGGAGAAAGCGCCGGAGGTGGTGATCGCCCCCCTGTTGGTGGCCAGCGCGTCCTCGCCATTGCCGCCGCCGCCGCCGGTGCCCCCGACGCCCACAGACACGCCGAAATTGTAGCTGACGCCCAGCATGTCGCTGATCGAGCTGGCAGCGGCGCCATTGCCGCCACCGCCGCCGATGCTGCTGATCAGCATGCCGACGGAGCTGTCGCCGGTGGTGGTGATGTCGGCGCGATTCACCACCGTGGCGGTGCCGCCATTGCCGCCCTTGCCGCCCGATCCGCCCAGCGAATAGGTCAGGCTGAAGTTCGGAATGTCCGGCAGGCCCACAGCCACCGCATAGGCGGAGGCATCGCCCCCTCGCCCGCCGCCGCCGCCGATGCTGCTCGCCTCCATGCCGTGCGCGCCGACGCCGTGCGTGGTGATGTTCGAGGTGTTGTCGATGCTCACCCGGCCGCCGGTGCCGCCATCGCCGCCGTCGCCGCCGATCGACACCGATATGGCCGCCACCAGGCCGCCGGTCTTGCTGGTCGCGCTGCCGCCGACGCCGCCGCCGCCGCCGATGCTCTGGGCGACGATGCCGCTCGCATTGTTGCCCGAGGTGACGATGCTCCCATGCTTGCCGTCGGCGGTCGGCCGGATCCTGACCGTGCCGCCATTGCCGCCGGCACCACCGTCGCCGCCGCGCGCGACGCCCAGCAGAATGGCGAAGCCGCCGGCATCGCCACCGGCCCCGCCGCCGCCGCCGACGCTCTGGGCCAGCAGGCCATAGGCATCCTTGCCGGATGTGGTGATGCTGCCGTCATGGGTGATCACCACCCGTCCGCCGTCGCCGCCATAGCCGCCGGTTCCGCCCTTGGAGAAGAAGGTCCCGTCGCCACCGGCGCCGCCGCCGACATAGGAACCCGGCACTATCCGCGACAGCCGCACCGCCGCCAGCGCCGCACCGCCGCCGAGGCTCTGCCCCGCCAGCCCGATGGAGCCCTGCCCGGTCGTCGTGATGGTGCCGGTATTGAACAGGTCGACGCTGCCGCCGCGGCCGCCGTCCCCGCCATTGCCGCCGCGCGTGAAGATGTCCTCGGAACTGCCGCCATTGCCGCCGGGTCCTCCCATGGCGGCGGCGTAGGCGCCGAAGGCATAGTCGCCGGATGTGGTGATGCTGCCGTTCTGGAACAGCTGCACATGGCCGCCGAGGCCGCCGGTGGCGCCGGGGGTGCCGCCGATGGCGACGCCGTCGTCGTTGAAATGGGTGATGGCATTGCCACCCTGGCCGCCCACGGAGCGAAGAATGACGCCATGTGCCCGCTGCTCATGGGTTCGGATCTCACCGTCATTGGTCACGGCCACATCGCCGCCGCCGCCGCCCGGCGTGAGCCTGCTCTCATTGTCGAAACCGGCTTCGAGACCGGCGCCGCCGATGGATTCCGCCAGGAGAGCGGGCAATTCGCTCCAGGTCTCGACACGGCCGGTCCGGCCGATATTGACCGTCACCGCGCCGCCGGCGCCGCCGGCATATTGGCTGGCCTCCCAGGCCTCGTTGCGGTCGAAGGCGAAGGCAATCGGATCGCCGGCGCGGTTGCGGCCGGATTGCCCGCCTTTCGACAGCGCCCAGATTCCCATCACCGACCAATTCTCGGCCCCGCTCTCGAACAAACTCCCGTCGAGGTCGACGGTGACCGCCCCGCCACTGCCGCCGCGGCCGATCCTGTCGCCGCCGACGCCGCCATACCCGCCGATGGAATAGGCCTCGACCACCGCCCGGTCGTTATTGGCGCGGTAGATGTAGGGAACATACAGCCCCGCGCCTTCCCGGATGGTGACGTGGACATCGCCGGCATCGCCGCCATCCTTGCCCGATACGTCGCCCGCATGCCCGAGAAGCTCGTCGAGCCGGGTGCGCGGCGGGGCGCCGATCCCGCCATCGCCGCCGATCGATCCCGCCTGGACGAGCGGGCTGTCCTTGGCGCCGAACCCCTGTTCCACGACGATGGACACCGGCCCGGCCGATTGCCCGGCCGTGGCGCCGTGATCATTGGTGTAGGATGTGCCGCTGGCGCCCCGCTCGACCTTGCCGATCCGCTCGTCGGCCTGCGCGAGCGTGGCGGTCTGCGCGCATAACGCGATGACGAGGCAACTCGCGCCGGTCAGGAGAAGCTGGCGCCGCTGCCTCATATACGCGTGTCGGCTCATCGTGCACGTCCCCCCGGCCCCGCTTCCCGACACCGGCGCCTCGCCCGGGCGGCCTTCCATCGGGGGCGCCATGTGATCACTATTGAGCTTCGCGGCCAAGGCGATAGGACGGGCGGAGCCATCACCAGATGGAATTGCGGGCAGCTTGTTACCGTTTCAGCACACTCCGGCGGCGGCAGCCCGGGTGGGCATCCCGATATTCCGGCGCGGGCGCATCGCTGATAAGCAACAGGCGGCCTTCGGCACCGGCGCCGAGCGTCGCCGGGCGTCGGCCGGACGCCCGGCAAGCCAGGCAACAGGGTGGGCCCAGCCCCGATGGATACACGGCATCTCGAAGCCTTCCGCGCCGTCTATGAGAACGGCTCGATGAGCGCCGCGGCGGCGGTGCTGCGCAAATCGCAGCCGGCCATCAGCAACCTCATCGCCCGGCTGGAGGACGAGATCGGCCTGAAGCTGTTCCATCGCGCCCATGGGCGGCTGGAGGCCACGCCCGAGGCCGAGACCTTCTTCGCCGCCATCGTGCGCACGCTGGACGCGATGGACCGCACGCTGGCGATCTCCCGCAATCTCAAGGGCCTGTCCTCGGCGACGCTGCTGATCGCCTCGCCGCCCGGCCTCGCCACCTATCTCCTGCCGCCGATCATCGCCGGCGTTCTCAGGGAGAATGCCGGCGCCACGGCGCGGTTCATCACCCGCTCCTCCTATGCGGTGCGCGACCTCGGCACCATCGGCGCCTTCGATGTCGGCTTCGCGGAATTGCCGATCGACATCCATGTCGCCTCGCTCGAACTGTTCGAGGTCGGCTGCATGTGCGTGATGCGCGCCGATCACCCGCTGGCGCGCGAGACGGTCGTCGGGCCGGCCCAGCTGGATTCCATGCCCTTCGTCACTTTGTTCCCCGAGCACATCACCCACATCGCCGCCGCCGAGGCGTTCTTCGAGGCGCATGCGCATTGGAACGTGGTGGCGGAGGTGGAGTTCTTCGGCACCGCCTGCGTGCTGGTGCAGCAGCTCGGTGCGGTGACGCTGGTCGACCCCGCCACGGCTCGCTTCTTCCAGGCGACGGGCCTGGTGGCGGTGCCGTTCCGCCCGGTGCTGCCCTACCGCTTCGGCATGTTCCGCCCGAGCACCCGGCCGCCCTCGCGCATTTCGGTCGCCTTCATGGACCGCTTCCGCAAGGCGATCGCCCCCGATCTGCTCGCCCCGCGCTGAAACCTGGCGCAGAGGCCGTCGCGACGCCCAAAGTTGGGGCAGCGGGATCGCGGCGCCCGCGCACGCCCCAACGCGGCGCGACACGGGAAGGATGCTTCCGCTCCCCCGGCCCCCGCCCACCCCCGGCAGGCGCCGGCCTATAACTTTGCTTTATGGACAATCGCTGTTTTTACGTTTGACGCCGCAACGGAATCGAAGGGAGATCGAAGGCAAGGCACGGTGAGTGAGAGGTGTGGGATGGTGATGTCGGCGACGCAGCGCGTGGCGGAGCTCGGGCTCGCGATTCCGTCGGCCGGCGGCGGCGACGGTTATTACGGCACGCTCTACGGCAGGATGAAGCCGCACTACCTCAGCGACAGGCTGCTGTTCCTCTCCGGCCAGACCGCCGGCATCGATGCCCACGGCAAGGTGCTGTATCCCGGCCGCCTCGGCCGCGACGTCACCGTCGAGGAGGGCTATGCGGCCGCCCGGCTCACCGGACTCAACTGCCTCGGCTGCATCCTCGATGCGGTGGGCGACCTCGACCGCGTCAAGGGCCTGGTGCGCTCGCTCAACTTCATCGCCTGCGACCCGGCCTTCACCCAGCCGCATCTGGTGGCGAGCGGGCTGACGGACCTGTTCGAGCAGGTGTTCGGCCCGGAGATCGGCGTCGGCGGCCGCGCCTCCATCGGCGTGATGTCGCTGGCCGACGACTACTGCTTCGAAACCTGGATGACCGTCGAACTCCACTGATCGCCGGCGCCCATCGACACCTCGCCCATCACAACAAGGCAGCGTGCGGCAAACGCACGGATCTTCCTCCAGAGGAGAACACGCATGACGGTCAAACGCATCGCCGCTGCCCTGATCGGCATCGGCCTTCTCGCCTCCCCCGGCCACGCCCGGGCGGAGGACATCACCATCGGCTTCACCGCCGCCCTGTCCGGCGACTTCGCCGCCTTCGGCCTCAACATGCGCAAGGGCCTCGACCTGGCGGTGGCCGAGCTCAACAGGAAGGGCGGCGCCACCTACAGGATCGACGCGGTGGACGACCGCGGCGAGGCGCGCGAGGGCGTGCTGATCGCCCAGCGCTTCTGCTCCGACAAGAATGTCGACGTGGTGATGGGCTATTCCTTCTCCTCCATCGCGCTGGCGGCGATCCCGGTGTTCACCGAATGCAGGCTGCCGGTGCTCGCCTCGGCGGTCACCAGCCCGGCGCTGTCCAATGTCAGCCCGTATTTCCGCCGCAACGTGCTCACCGACGCGGTGCAGGGCGCCATGGCCGGCACCTATGCCGCCAAGACGCTGGGCCTGAAGTCGATCTACGTGCTCAACCAGCAGGACGATTACGGCATCGGCGTCGCCAAGGCGTTCTCCGAGGCCGCCGAGAAGGGCGGCGCCAAGGTGGTCGGCAGCGAATCCTATCTGCTCGGCGCCAAGGACTTCCGCACCCTGCTGACCAAGGTGCGTTCCGCCAAGCCCGACGCGATCTTCATCGGCGGCTTCTACACCGAGGCGGCGAAGATCGCCGAGCAGGCCCGCGCGCTCGGCATCAAGGCGCAGCTGCTGTCGACCGATGGCGCGCTCAACGTCGATCTGGTGAAGCTCGGCCGCGGCGCCGTCGAGGGCATGGTCGTCTATGGCATGTTCGATCCGGCGGTCGCCACCCCGGCGACGGAAGCGTTCCTCTCCGCCTACAAGGCGGCCTACAAGGAGGATCCGAGCGCCTGGGCGGCCCTGGGCTATGATGCCGGCATGGCGCTCGGCGCCGCCGTCGATCTCGCCGCCAAGGACGGCCCGGTCACCCGTGAGAGTCTCAACGCCGCCTTCGGCAGGCTGAAGGACGTACCCGGCGTCACCGGCCCGACCAGCTTCGACCCCAGCGGCGACCGCGCCGGCACGCTGTATTTCCTCGCGGTGAAGGACGGCAAGTTCGGCCTCGCACCCAAGCAGCCCTGAGCGCGTGACGGCCGGGCGGCGGGAGGCGTCCGCTTCAACCGCCGCCCGTCGAGGCAATGGTGACAAGTTAGAGAGGCTCCCTCTCCCCGTGGGGGAGAGGGATGGGGTGAGGGGTCTTCCCGGCTACCCAATCGTTGGAGCCCCTCGCCGACCCGCTGCGCGGGCCACCTCTCCCCGACGGGGAGAGGATAGGAAAGCAAGGAGCCTTCTCCTGTAAGGCGCCCCCACCATCGACCGGCCCCGGGCGTGACGCGCGGCGCCGAAGATCCTGACGGGCATTGGCCCCGCCGGGCCACACGAAGAGGCATGATGGACTATTTCGGACAGCTGCTGGCGAACGGATTGGTGCTCGGGGCGATCTATGCCCTCACCGCGGTGGCGTTCACGCTGGTCTATGGCGTGGTGCGGCTGGTCAACTTCGCCTTCGGCGAGCTGTTCATGCTCGGCGCCTTCCTCACCACCTCGCTGATGCTGCCGGAGGTGCGGCTGTTCGGCGCCGTGGTGCCGATGCCCGGCTTCCCGCTGCCGATCGCCGCGCTCGGCGCCATCCTCATCACCGGGGCGATCGGCGTGGCGGTGGACCGCATCGCCTACCGGCCGCTGCGCAACGCCCCGCGCCTCGCCCCGCTCATCACCTCCATCGCGGTCTCGGTGGTGCTGCAGAGTCTCGCCCAAACCGCCTGGGGCGCCGAGGAGCTGCGCTTCCCGCCCTTCCACCTCGCCATCCTGCCGCCGGTGGTGCTGTTCGATTCCATTTACCTGTCGGTGATGGACCTCGTCGTGATGGCGACCGCGCTTCTCGCCATGCTCGGCCTGTCGCTGTTCATCGCCCGCTCCTCGCTGGGGCGCGCCATGCGCGCCAGCGCCGAGGACCAGACCGCCGCCATGCTGGTCGGCATCCCCGTCAACCGGGTGGTGGCGGCGGCCTTCGCCATCGGCTCCGGCTTCGCGGCGCTCGCCGGGCTGCTCTATGCGCAGACCTACGGTTTCGCCCATTCCAGCATGGGCTTCCTGCCGGGGCTGAAGGCGCTCACCGCCGCCGTGCTCGGCGGCATCGGCTCGATCCCCGGCGCGGCGCTGGGCGGCCTCATCCTCGGCCTCGTCGAGGCGCTGGGCGCCGGCTACCTGCCGAACGGCACCGCCTGGAAGGACGCCATCAGCTTCGTGCTGCTGGTCGGCCTGCTCTATCTGCGCCCGCAGGGCCTGCTCGGGCGGCCGGAACTGAATTCCGCCGGGCGTGGCAGCCTGCTCGGCGGTGCCTCGTCGGCCGGCGTCGGCTGGCTGCACGCCGTCTTCGCCCGCCTCGATGCGCTGCTGGCCCGGAGCGCGGCCGCCGGCGCGCCGGCAGCGCTCGGCCTGCTGGCGGCTGCCGTCGTGGTCGGCCTGCTGGTACCGTCCGACTATTGGCTGCGCATCCTCACCATGGTGGTGATCTACGGCATGCTGGCGAGCGGGCTGAACGTCATCGTCGGCTTCGCCGGATTGCTCGATCTTGGCTTCGTCGCCTTCTGGGCGGTCGGCTCCTACCTCACCTCCATCCTGTTCGTGCTGGTGCTGAAGGAGGGCTACGGCATCGCGCCGCAGGAGGTGTGGTGGCTGCTCTACCTCAACCTGCCGCTCGGCGGCCTGCTCGCCGCGGGGCTGGCGGTGCTGCTGGGCACGCCGACGCTCAGGCTGCGCGGCGACTACCTCGCCATCATGACGCTGGGCTTCGGCGAGATCGTCCGCGTCGTCGCCATCAACTGGATGGACCTGACCCGCGGCCCGATGGGCATTCGCGGCATCCCGGCGCCGAACCTGTTCGGCATCTCGCTCGGCTCGCCACGGGCGCAGTTCTTCTTCGCCCTCGCCTTGGCGGCGGTAGTGGTGTTCGCCGTCGCCCGGCTGGTGCGCTCCTATGTCGGCCGCGCCTGGGTGGCGATCCGCGAGGACGAGGAGGCCGCCGAGGCCATGGGCGTGCCCACCGCCCGCTACAAGCTCTATGCCTATGCCGCGAGCGGTTTCGTCGGCGGCTTCGTCGGCGTGTTCTACGCCCATTCCCAGCACTATATCAGCCCGCTGAACTTCAGCCTGTTCGAGAACATCCTCCTGCTGATGCTGGTGGTGCTCGGCGGGCTCGGCACCTTCATCGGCCCGTTTGTCGGCGCGCTGATCTGGATCGTGTTCCTGCAGCTGGCGCTCGACCTGCCCTTCGTGCAGGCCTATCCCGAAACCCGCTTCGCCCTGCTCGGCGTGGTGCTCATCGTGCTGATGGTGTTCCGCCCGCAGGGTCTTGCCGCCAGCGCCCGCGTCGGCCTCACCATGCCCGGCGCGCGGGCGAAGGAGGCCGCATGACCGCGCTGAAAGGCGGCGCCCTGCTCGAAGCCCGGCAGGTGGTGGTCCGCTTCGGCGGGCTGGAAGCGGTCGGCGGCCTCGACATGGCGGTGGCGCGAGGAGCGATTCACGGCCTCATCGGACCGAACGGCGCCGGCAAGACCACGGTCCTTAACGTGCTCACCGGCTTTATCCGCCCGACCGCCGGCCGCCTCGTCTTCGATGGCGAGGAGATCGGCGGGCTGAACGTCAACGGCTTCGCCCGTCGCGGCCTTGCCCGCACCTTCCAGAACATCCGCCTGTTCGGCTCCATGACGGTGCTGGAGAGCGTCCTGGTGGGCGCGCATCAGCGGTTTTCCGCCTCGGGCCCGGCGCTGATCTTCGGCGCTCGCACGGCGCGCGCCGCCGAGCGGGCGATGATCGCCCGCGCCTATGAGTTGCTCGCTTTCGTCGGCTTGCGGCGCGACATTGCCGACCGCGTCGCCACCACCCTCTCCTATGGCCACCAGCGCCGCGTCGAGATCGCCCGCGCGCTGATGTCCTCGCCCAAGCTGCTGCTGCTCGACGAGCCGCTCGCCGGGATGAACGCGGTGGAGAAGCTGGAGATCGCCGCATTGGTCCGGCAGGTGCGGACGCAGGGCATCGCCGTGCTGCTCATCGAGCACGACATGCAGATCGTCCGCAGCCTGTGCGACCATCTGACGGTGCTGGAATACGGCAAGCGGCTGGCGGATGGCGCTCCCGATGCGGTGCTGGCCGATCCGGCAGTGCAGGCCGCCTATCTCGGCCGTGCGAGGTGATCGACATGGCGGAGATCGTTCCCATCATCCATCCCACTGCACGTGCCGAGCGGCCGGTCGAGCCGCTGCTGAAGGTCTCCGGCCTGTCGGTCGCCTATGGCCGCATCCGCGCCGTCGAAGCGGTCGATCTCGCGGTCGAGCCGGGCCGCATCGTCTCGCTGGTCGGCTCCAACGGCGCCGGCAAGACCACGACGCTGATGGCGCTGTCGGGCCTGCTGCCGCTCGCCGCCGGCCGGATCGTCTTCGCCGGCGAGGACATCACCGCTCTGGCACCGGAGCTGCGCGTCGGCCGCGGCATCGCCCATGTCCCTGAAAGGCGTAGGGTTTTCGCCGGCATGAGCGTGCGGGAGAACCTGGCGCTCGGCGCCTATGCGCGCGGCGACGCCACCGAGATCGCCGGCGACATCGAGAAGCTCACCGGCCTGTTCCCCATCCTCGGCAAGCGGATGCACCAGGCGGCGGGCACGCTGTCGGGCGGCGAGCAGCAGATGCTCGCCATCGCCCGCGGGCTCATGTCCCGGCCGCAACTGCTGATCATGGACGAGCCCACCATGGGCCTCGCCCCGCAGATGATCGATCTGATCCTCGACACGGTGCTGGAAATCCGCAAGCTCGGCACCACGGTTCTGCTGGTCGAACAGAATGCCGTGGAAGCTATCCGCCTGTCCGACCACGTCTACATCATGCGCCTCGGCCGTATCGTCCATGAAGACAGCGGCACCAATATTGATCCGGAGCGCGTGAAAGCCTTCTACATGGGAGCCGACACATGACGGATTCTTCTGGCGCCGCGGCGCCCCGGATGCGCCTCGGCACCTTTCTCGGCGTGCCGCAGGCCACCACGGCCAGCGCCGGGCAGATCGCGGTGATCGGCCTGCCCTTCGACTGCGGCACCCATGCCACCCGCATCGGCGCACGGCAGGGGCCGGCGGCGTTTCGTGCCATGTCGAGCGAAGTGCGCCCCTATTATCCCCCGCTCGCCGATGTCGATCCGCGCGCCGGCGGCCGGGTCGTCGATCTCGGCGATGTGGACGTGATCGCCTCGGATATCGGCCCATCGCTCGCAAACATGGAGGCGGCGGTCCACGAGGTGGTGAAGGCCGATGCGGTGCCCCTCTGCGTCGGCGGCGACGGCACCGTGACCCTGCCGGTGTTGCGCGCCCTCGCCCGGCGCTATCCCGAGCTGGTGCTGATCCATATCGACGCCCATACCGACGCCTATCCGGGCGAGGAGGTCAACACCGGTACCACCTTCACCCGCGCCGCCAAGGAAGGCTTGATCGACACCCGCCGCTCCTTCCACATCGGTGCCCGCGGCACAATGCCCGTGCCGGGCGCCTATGATCATACGCGCGGGCTCGGCTTCCGGCTCGTCACTGGCGAGGAGGTGCGTCAGCGCGGCGCCGCCGCCATCGCCGCCGAAGTACGCACGGTGGTCGGCACGCGCCCGGTGCATCTGTCCTTCGACATGGACTATTTCGACCCCTCGGCCGCACCCGGCGTCGCCACCCCGACCTGGGGCGGCCCGCCGGTGGCGGAGGTGTTCGACCTGCTGCACGGGCTCAAGGGGCTCGACCTCGTCGGGGTCGACATCAATACGCTGAGCCCGCCGCACGACGTCCAGGGCATGGCGGCCATGCTGGCCGGCCACGTCGCCGTCATCGCCCTTCATCTCGTCCAGCTCGGCCAGGCGGAACACCGCCTGAATGCCGGGCACCGCTGAACGGAGGCACCCGGTCATGAACGTTGAGACCACTCTGGTTCCCGAACCCTATGTCTGGACCGAGCCGCCGCTCGGCGACGCCAAGAGCGCGCCGACGCGCTTCTATACCGATCCGGCAGTGTTCAAGGCGGAGGTGGAGCACATCCATCTCAAGAAATGGTTCTTTGCCGGGCGCGTCGAGGAAGTGCCGAACGCCGGCGATTACAAGGCGCTCGACAGCGTCGGCGGCCCGGTGCTGCTGGTGCGCGGCGAGGACGAGGTGTTGCGCGCCTTCGCCAATGTCTGCCGGCATCGCGCCTCGATCCTGCTGGAAGGCTGCGGGCATGCCAAGAACATCGTCTGCCCCTATCACGCCTGGAACTACCGGCTCGACGGCACGCTGGCCGGGGCGCCGGGCATGCGGGAAGTGCCGAAGTTCGAGAAGCCGCCGCATGGGCTCATCCCCATCCGGCTCGAGGTCTGGGAAGGCTCGATCTTCCTCAATTATGACGATCACGCCCCCGACCTGATGACTCATCTCGGCAACATGCCGGAGTTGATCGGCAGCCACAGGCTCGGCGAGATGGTGAAGACCTGGCATGTCGAGATCGAGACGAAGTGCAATTGGAAGCTTCTGCTCGAAAACGCCATGGAGACCTACCACACCGGCATCGTCCATGCCGCCACCGTCGGCGCGCAGCGCTCGGTGAGCTTTCCGACGCAGGGCGAGTGGCACGTCATCCAGGTGCAGTCGAACCGCTCCATTGCGGTGCTCGGCCAGGAGCCGCCTTTTCCGGTCATCGAGGGCCTTTCGGAGCAGTCGCGCAAGGGCACCTACTTCACCGTCATCGAGCCGACAGTCCAGTTCGCCTGCGCGCAGGACTGCATGTGGTGGCTGGCGGTGCGGCCGATCGCGGTGGACCGCTCGGTACTCTCGGTCGGCGGCTGCTTCCCCAAGGCCTATACGCAACTGCCCGACTTCGAGGAGCGCGCCGCGCCCTATTATAAGCGCTGGGAGGCGGTGGCGCTGGAGGATGTCGGCATTCTCGAAAAGCAGCAGATCGGCCTGTCCTCCTGCCTCGCCCGCCCCGGCCCGCTCTCCTGGCGCGACGACATGGTGCTAGCGATGAACCGATGGGTGATGGCGCAACTGCCGGCCCATATCGTTGACGGAATGGCCTGACATGCGCGTATTGCTGACCCACAACCGCGATCTGCTCACGCATTTCTACGGCCTGCGCGCCGTGGAGGCGCTGAAAGCCCTGCCGATCGACCTCGTCATGAACGACAGCGACGCGCCGCTGTTCGGCGACGCGCTGGTAAAGGCGGCGGAAGGCTGCGCGGTGGTGATCTCCGATCGCCTCGCCGCCGGCCCCCGCGAGGTGATGGAACGGCTCACCGACGTGAAGATGTTCACGCGCTGCGCCGTCGACATGCGCAACATCGACGTCGCTGCCGCCTCCGACGCCGGCATCCTCGTCTGCAACTGTTCCTCGGGCTACAACGATGCGGTGGCCGAACACGCGCTCGCCCTTATGCTCGACCTCGCCCGCAACATCACCCGCGACGCCGAGCGCTATCACGCCGGCGATGCCGGCCACCCGATGGTGTTCGGCCGGCAGATGGCGGGTGCCCATGTCGGGGTGATCGGCTACGGGTCGATCGGCCGCCGCATCGTCGAGCTGGCGCTGGCCTTCAAGATGAAGGTGTCCGTCTATGATCCCTATGCGCGGATGGATAATGGCGCGGTGAATGCCGTCAGCCTCGACGAGGTGCTGTCGCAGCCGGATTTCGTCGTCTGCGCCGCCTATGCGACGCCCGAGACCGAGCGCATGATGAACGCCTCGGCCTTCGCGAAGATGCGGCGGGATGCCTTCTTCATCAACATCTCGCGCGGCATCCTCGTCGACGAGGACGCGCTCGAGGCGGCACTGACCTCCGGCACCATCGCCGGCGCCGGCCTCGATGTCGGCGACGGGCCGGACCAGCAGCCGTCGCTGCGGCTGGCGCGCCTGCCCAATGTCGTCGCCACGCCGCATTCCGCGGCGCTGATGATCGAACCCTCCGAACATCAGGCGATGGAGACGGTCGAGCAGGTCAAGGCGGTGCTGGCGGGACGCCTGCCGATCCATGCCAAGAACCCCGACCGCGTGCCCGGATGGCTGAGCAAATGAGCGTGCTCGTTCCCGCGCAGGGCCCTGTGTTTCGCCCGCCACCCGGCGCCTGCGACTGCCACATGCACATCTATGGACCGCCGGAGATGTATCCGCCGGCGCCGAATTCGCCGTTTCCCCCGGTCGCCGGCGGCGACATCGCCGCCTATCTCAAGACGAGGGAAGTGCTCGGCCTCACCCGCGCGGTGGTGGTACAGCCTTCCGTGTACGGCTTCGACAATCGGGCGACGCTGGACGCCATGGCGGTACTCGGCGCGGATGCGCGGGGAGTCGCCGTCGTCCCGCCTGATGTCAGTGACGCCGAAATCGATCGGCTGACCCGGCTCGGCATACGCGGCATACGCTTCTTCATGATCGGCGGCGGCCTGCTCGGCTGGGACGATCTCGAGACGCTTGCGGCGAAGACCGCCGCCTTCGGCTGGCATGTGCAGATGCAGATGGATGGACGGCGGCTGCATGAGGTCGAGGAACGTCTGGCCCGGCTTCCGGGCGGGCTGGTCATTGACCATAATGGCAAGTTCCTGGAACCGGTCGGCCTCGACCATCCCGGCTTCGCCGCACTCCGCCGCCTCATCGACAATGGACGCACCTGGGTAAAAACGTCGGGCGTATACGAGACATCGCGCATTGGTGCGCCGGACTACCCGGACGTTGCCGCGCTTGCCCGCGCGCTGATCGCCCACGCCCCCGAGCGCTGCCTGTTCGCAACCAACTGGCCGCACCCGTCGAAGCCGGACAGCCCGCCGGACGATGCCGGGCTCATCGATCTGTTCCGCGACTGGTGCGGCGGCGACGCCGTCGCCAAACGGATCATGGTCGACAACGCGGCGGAACTGTATGAATTTCCGTCACTCACCGGAACAGGGCAGTAGCCACGTGATCTCGACCCGCCGCGCCGACTTCTTCGGTCCCTCGCGCCCGACCGTCTTTGCCCGCGATGCCGCCATCGCCACCTCGCACCCGCTGGCAACCGCGGCGGGGCTGGAGATTCTCCAGGCGGGCGGAAACGCGATGGACGCGGCGCTGGCTGCGGTGGCGACACAGTGCGTCGTGGAACCCGCCATGACCGGCATCGGCGGCGACTGCTTCGTGCTCTATGCGCCGCGGGGCAAGCCGACGGTGGCGATGAACGGCAGCGGCCGCGCGCCGGCGGCAGCGAGCGTCGAGGCGCTGAAGGCCGCCGGCCTCACCGATGAGATCCCGCGCACCAGCGCCCATGCCGTCACCATTCCCGGCGCCGTCTCCGCCTGGACGCGGCTGCACGCCGATCATGGCAGCCTGCCGCTCGACCGCCTCTTCACGCGAGCCATCGACTATGCCGAGAACGGCTACCCGATCGCCCAGCGCGTTGCCTTCGACTGGGCGGACGAGGCGCCGCTCTTGGCGCAGGACGAGAATGCCAGCGCCTTCTTCCTCCCGGGCGGTGCCCCGCTCCGGGCGGGCCAGCGCCACGCCCAGCCGCTGCTCGGCCAGCGCCTGCGCGACATCGCCAGCCGGGGCGCGGCCGCCTTCTACGAGGGCGCGACCGCCGAGTCGCTGGTGCGCTACCTCAACAGCCTGGGCGGGCTGCATACGCTGGACGACTTCGCGGCGATGACGGACGGCGCGTTCTACACGACGCCGATCTCCACCGAGTATCGCGGCCTCACCATCGAGGAGTGCCCGCCCAACGGGCAGGGACTCGCGGCACTGATGCTGCTCAACATCCTGCGGGAGTTCGACCTCGGCGAGGGGCTGTCGCTGGCCGACCGCGTCCATCTCCACGCCGAGGCGACCAAGCTCGTCTACCACAACCGCGATGCCTTGCTGGGCGATCCGTCCGCGATGACCGTGCCGGTGGAGACGCTGTTGGCCCCGGAGACCGCCCGGCGCCTCGCCGCGTGCATCGACATGAGCTGCGCGCAGCCGCCGGTGCCGTGGGACGAGCCGGCGCATGCGGACACCGTCTATCTTTGCGTCGTCGACCGCGACGGCAACATGGTGTCGTTCATCAATTCGATCTTCCACGCCTTCGGATCGACGCGGATCGACCCGGCGACCGGCGTGCTGCTGCATTCGCGCGGCAGCTCCTTCCGGCTGATCGAGGGACATCCCAACGCCATCGCCCCCGGCAAGCGACCGATGCACACCATCATCCCCGGCCTGCTGCGCCGCGACGGCGAGGCGGTCGGCGTGTTCGGCGTCATGGGCGGGCATTATCAGGCCGCCGGCCAGGCGGCCCTGCTCTCCGGCCTGCTCGACCGCGGACTCGACCCGCAGACCGCCGTCGACGCACCGCGCTCCTTCGCCTTCGATGGCGTGCTGGAAGTCGAGCCGACCTATCCCGAGGAGGTTCTGGCGGATCTCGCGGCCCGTGGGCATCACGTGAAGGTCGCGGTCGAACCGATCGGCGGCGCCCAGCTGATTGTGCGGGAACAGGGCGGATTGCTGCTCGCCGCCTCAGATCCCCGCAAGGATGGCTGCGCGCTGGGCGTATGACCCGACGGCCATTCGCCGCTGCGGGATTTCTGGGTCGGGTGGCGCATGGGCCGGCGAGACCCCGCCCGCCCTCAGTCGCGCAGGCTGCGATACGCGGCCTGCAAGGCTTCGAACCCCTTGAAGCGCCGCTGGTGCCAGGCTCGGGTAGCAGCATTTGGCGGATAGACGACCTCGATCTCCGACATCGACGACATCGCCTTGCCGAAGTCGTCATAGACACCCGCGGCGACCGCACCGAGTATGGCGGCGCCGAGCAGCACCGGCTCGGGCGAACTGGTTGCGGCGATGTTCACATCCGCCGCATCCGCCAGCACCTGCCGTACCAGTGCGCTCTGGCCGGCGCCACCCGACACCACCACTGTGTCGGTGCGCGCTCCCTTCGCTGCCTGGGCGTCGAGGATCTGTCGCAGGCCGTAGCCGATGCCGGCAAGGCCGGCCATGTACAGGCCGACGAGACTGTCGAGATCCTCGTCCATGCCCAGTCCGGCGACGATGCCGCGCGCCAGATGATCGGCGAAGGGCGCGCGATTCCCCAGAAATTCCGGCACCACGTGAAGCGTGCCGGCAAGCTCGGCGATCGCCGCCGCTCCCCCCGCCGCCTCGGCCCGGTGCGCCAGCCACATGCTGAGATTCTGACCATCGGTCTTGGCAAGCTCGAGCGCCTGCGGCGCCGCCGGATGCAGCCGGACCAGACGGTCGATGGCGGCGCCGGCCGCCGATTGGCCCCCCTCGTTCAACCAGAAGCCCGGCACCATGGCAGAGAAATACGGGCCCCATACACCCGGAACAAAGGCCGGCTCGGTGGTGGTGAGCAAGGTGCAGGCGGAGGTGCCGAACACATAGGCCATGCGGTTCAGCGCGCTGCCATTGCCGCCGCGCGCGCCGACGGTGCCGATGCCACCCGCATGCGCGTCGATCAGGCCCGCCGCGACGGCGATCCCCGGTGCAAGCCCGAGCTGCTCTGCGGCCTGTGCGGTGAGGCCTTGCCCGAGCGGCGTGCCGGCGGCGACGATCTCGGTGCCGATCCGCGCGAAGCCTTCGTCGGCCAACGCGCCGAGGCCTATGCGCCGGAAATAGTCCTCGTCCCAGCGTTGCTCATGGGCCAGATAGGTCCATTTGCAGGTGACGGTGCAAACCGAGCGGGCAAGGCTGCCGGTCGCCTTCCAGGTGAGGAAGTCGGCGAGGTCGAGAAACTGCCAGGCACCGGCGAAGGTCTCCGGCAGTTCCTCGCTCAGCCAGAGCAGCTTCGGCGTCTCCATCTCCGGCGAGATGATGCCGCCGACGTAGTCGAGCACCTGGCTGCCGAGAGCGTTGATGCGGTCGGTCTGCCCGGTGGCGCGGTGATCCATCCAGACGATGATGTTGCGGGCCGGATCACCGTGGCGCCCGACCGGCAGCGGGCGCCCCTCGGCCCCCAGCACCACCAGCGAGCAGGTGGCGTCGAAGCCGATGCCCCTGACGTCCCCCGCCTTTATGCCGGCGCGGGAGATGGCCTCCCGCACGCTGGCGCAGACGCAGGCCCAGATGTCGTCGCTGGATTGCTCGACGACGTCGCCATGTTCCTTCCAGATGCGAATGTCCCGCTTGGCGACGGCCAACTGCCGGCCGCTGCTGTCGAAGATGCCGGCGCGCACGCTTCCGGTGCCGACATCGATTCCAGCGAAACATCCGCTCATGCTCAAAGGTCCGTTCCGTTCGGCAGGATCACCAGGTCACGAACTGTGACGTTGCGCGGGCGGGTCAGCATGAAGACGACGCAGTCCGCCACCTCCTTTGCCTCCATGAGGGCGCCGGAGGCAAGCGCCTCGTCGAGCTTGGCCTGCGGCCAGTCCTTGATCAGGGCGGTGACGACCGGTCCCGGAAGCACGGCGCCGACGCGGATGCCGTGCTTGGCGACCTGCCGGCGCGTCGTATGGACGAAGGCTTGCACAGCGAATTTCGACGCCGTGTAGATCGGTTCCCACACCACCGGCACCACGCCGGCAATGGAGGAGGTGAAGATCACGTCGCCGGTCTTGCGTTCGGCCATGTGCGGCAGCACCGCCTGCACGGTGCGGAAGGCGGCGTTGACGTTGAGGTTCAGCACGCGATCCCACGCATCCGGATCGCCTTCCACCACGTCGCCGCCAATATAGGCGCCGGCATTGGCGTGGAAGATGTCGAGCGGACCGCAGGCGTCGAGGATCTGCGGCAGCATGGTGGCCACGCTCGCCGGGTCGAGCAGGTCGACCACCACCGGCACGGCCTTCGGCCCGAGTTCGGCACAGATGGAATCCAGCGCGTCGGCGGCGCGATCGACCAGCGCCACCGTCGCGCCCTCATCGAGCATTGCCCGCGCGCATTCGAGGCCGATGCCCGAGGCCGCGCCGGTGATGGCGGCGACCTTGCCCTGAAGCCTTCTAGCCATTTCAGTCCTCGATCTTTTCAGGAACAGACGAAGCCCGGCCGCGCGCGGCGGCCGGGTGATAGGAAGATCGCCGGCCTCTCAGCCGCGCAGCTTGATCTGCAGCTTCACGTCGTCCGGCAGCCCCTTCGCCGCACGGTCGAACGCCTCGATGCTGCGGGCGAAGTCGAAGGTCTCGGAAATCAGCGGCTTGAGGTCCACCTTGCCGGAAGCGATAAGGTTGACCGCGCGGTCGAAATTATTGGCATAGCGGAACACGGTCTCGATCCGTGCTTCCTTGATGATCGCGGCGGCGACGTCGAACTTGGTCGGCTCGACGGGCATGCCGATCAGCACCAGCGTGCCGCCGGGGCGGACGAGATCGAAGATGCCGTCATAGGCGCGCGGCGAGCCGCTGGCCTCGAACACCACGTCGGCGCCCCAGCCCTCGGTCTCCGCGGCGATGACGTCGGCGAGCCTGCGCTCGGTGATGTTGACCGGGTGAATGCCGGCATATTGCCCGGCAATGGCCAGCTTCGGCGCCGAGAGGTCGGAGATGTAGACCCGCGAGCAACCGCCGGCGAGCGCGGCCAGCGCCGTCATGATACCAATCGGCCCGCAGCCGATCACCAGCCCGACGTCGCCGGGGGTGATACGCGCCCGGGTCGCCGCCTGCAGGCCGACGGCGAAGGGCTCGACCATCGCCCCTTCGGCGAAGGAGACGTTGTCCGGCAGCTTGTAGGTGAACGCCGCGGGATGCACGACGTCGGGAGTGAGCACGCCGTGGATCGGCGGCGTCGCCCAGAACCGCACGTCCGGATCGACATTGTAGATGCCGAGCTTGGTCGCGCGGGAATTCATGTTGGGAACGCCCGGCTCCATGCACACCCGGTCGCCGACCTTGAGGTTCTTCACATGGGCGCCGACCGCGGTGATCGTGCCGGCCGCTTCATGGCCGAGCACCATGGGCTCGCGCACCACGAAGGAGCCGATGGCGCCGTGGGTGTAGTAGTGCACGTCGCTGCCGCACACGCCGACAGTATCGATGGCGATCTTCACGTCGTCCGGCCCGACCTCCAGCGGAAGATCGATGTCGCGAAGGGAAAGCTCGCCCTTCTTTTCGAGAACCAGTGCCTGCACCATGGGCTTTTCCTGCTGGGTTGCCGTCGTCGGCGGCTCTAAAGAGCGAGGCCGGCGGCGTTGAAGAGATAGATGTGGCGCGGGTCGATGCCGAGATTGAGCGTATCGCCCGGCTTGAGTTCCGGCCGGCCGGAGGTGAGCACGATCACCGGCTCGCCCTCGGAACGGGCGTAAAGCTGCGTCGACCCGCCCAGGCTCTCGGCGAAATCGAGGGTCAGCGACAGCACCGGCTGGGCGGTGCCGATGGAGAGGTGCTCCGGCCGCATGCCGACGATCACCGTGTCGCCGGCCTTGGCGTTGGAGGCGGCAGCGGTGTCGGCGGCGAGCTTGCCGCCGGTGAAGGACGGATGCTCCAGCAGCAGCGAGCTACCCATCGCTGACACCACCCTGGCATTGATGAAGTTCATCTTCGGCGAGCCGATGAAGCCGGCGACGAAGATATTGGCAGGCCTGTCATAAAGCTCGGTGGGTGAGCCGATCTGCTCGACCAGGCCGGCGCGCAGCACCACGATGCGGTCGGCGAGCGTCATCGCCTCCACCTGGTCGTGGGTGACATAGACCATGGTGGCGCCGAGGCTGCGATGCAGCTTGGCGATCTCCACGCGCATCTGCGAGCGCAGCTCGGCGTCGAGGTTCGACAGCGGCTCGTCGAACAGGAATAGCTTGGGATGGCGCACGATTGAGCGCCCGATGGCGACACGCTGGCGCTGGCCGCCGGAAAGCGCGCGCGGCTTGCGCTCCAGCAGCGCCTCGAGCTGAAGGATGCGGGCCGCCTCCATCACCTGCGCCTTGATCTCGGCCTCGGGACGCTTGGCCATGCGCAGGCCGAACGCCATGTTCTCGAACACGTTCATATGCGGGTAGAGCGCATAGGACTGGAACACCATCGAGACCTCGCGCTTGGCCGGCTCCTCATAGGTGACATCCTTGCCGTCGATATAGAGCTGGCCCTCGCTGACATCCTCCAGGCCGGCGATCATCCGCAGCAATGTGGATTTGCCGCAGCCCGACGGGCCGACGAACACCACGAACTCGCCCTTTGTCGCGGTGAAGCTGACTCCCTTGATGACCGAGGCGTCGCCATAGTTCTTCTTGATGTTGTCCAGTCGCAAGAAAGTCATCGGCTCAAACTCCAGATAGGGCCGGCCCCGGCATGGCGGGCGCCGTCCATCAGCTTTCCAGCAGTGCGGCGGCGCATCGCTCGTCCGTCACCAGTCGTTTCACATATCCCGCCCGCAGGATCGCTCGCACGATCGGCACCTTGTAGAGGCCGCCGGAAGCGAGGATCGAGTGGCGCACCGGGCTCAGCTCATGCGGCGCCAGCGACAGCACGCGCTCGTTGAGCGGATGGTCGACCGGCCGGCCATCCGCATCGAGAAACACCCCGAGCAGATCGCCGACGGCACCGGCCGAACGCAGGCTTTCAAGATTTTCCGAGACGGTCTGCGTCTGCACCAGCAGCGAGCGGGTCGTCATGTCGCCGCAGGACAGCAGCGCCACGTCCACCGTGCGCGCCCGGCGCATGGTTTCGCTGATGCCGTGATGGGAGAGCAGCATGGTGCGGCTCTCCGGCGTCGGGAAATACAGCGGCGCGGCGAGATAGTAGCATTCCGCCGAGATCGAGCGGGCATAGCCGGTCGCCACCTCGAAAGTGCTGGCCCCGGAGCCGCGGGTGAGCCCGCCCATCACCGACGTCACCCAGCTCTGCGGCATCGGGCGCGCCGTCACGCGCTTGAGGCCGGCGGCAAGCGTCTTGCCCCAGCCGACGCCAAGACCCATGCCGTCGTCGAGGAGACCGTCGAGCACCGCCCCGGCGGCCTCGCCGATTACCCGCTGCTGCTCGGCCTCATCGGGCAGGCTCGGCACCACCGTCGCTTCCGCGAGGCCGTATCGCTGCTTGAGACGCTGTTCGGCTTCCACACACTCCGCCATCGGCAGGCGGATATCGATGAAGACCGAGCCGTCGGAGCGTACCTGGCCGAGGATCTTGTTGATGCGCAGGCGGGTGAGCCCGAGCTGGTCCGCGATGTCCTGCTGCGTCAGCCCGCCGATGAAATACAGCCAGGCGACGCGGGCGCGGATCTGCGCCGCCTCGATCTCCTGTACCCCTGTCAGCTTGCCGCGCTCGCGTACACCGCCGTTCATTCTGTTTCCCCCTCAGGCAAAGGCCTGCCTGATCCGCGCCGAGGTGACCTCGAGCGCGTTCAGGATGGACCCGCTGTCGTGTTCGAAGGGATAGAACACCTCAAGGAACACCGGTGCCGGAGCGATGCCGGTCCGGCGCAGCAGCGCGGCGGCGTCCGCAGGATCCACCTTGCCGGGTACGGTGAAGTCCCAGTGGCGGTCGAGGAGGAAATCGGTCTGCTGGATGTGGACGGCGGTGATGACGTCGCCGAGGTCGCGGAACCACGGCTCCATCGCCCCGTGATCCGGCCCGTAAAGCGGCTCGAAGGTGCCATGGCCCCAATCGGCGCAGAGGCGCCACGGTACCGGGCTGCCCGCCACGTCGGTCATCATCCGCCGCGCCTGCGCCACCGTCCACGGCCATTCGCGGCGCAGCGGCGTCGGCTCGACATAGAGTTCGGCGAGGCCCTCGGCGGCGGCACGCGCCCCGAGCCGGCGCATGCGGGCGATCAGGTCGTCATAGTCGGCGGCATCGAGCGCCTCCGCCTCGGTCCCGTCGAGCCGCGCGGGAATGGCGCCGAGCGGCCCGCCGACGCGCGGGATGCCGGCCAGCCCCGCGAAACGATAGGCACGGCCGAGCCACTCTTCTGCATAGTCGCGCACCGCCGGGTCGGGATGCAGCAGCTGGTTGAAGGTGTAGTGCGCGAGGCCGATGAAGGCGCTGTGGAGGGTGATGCCGCTCGCCTGCGCCTCCCGCCGGACAGCGGCGGCGTGGCGTTCGACGATCGCGTCCGGCCACATCGGGTCGACGAGGTCGAAGGAGAACTGCACCAGGTCGAGGCCGAGACGCTCGCGCACCAGCGGCGCCCATAGCTCCGGCGTCACCCAGCGCTTCACGCAGAAGGACAGGTTGATGCCGAAGGGGATGGGCTGACGCTCACCCGTCACTTGGTCGCTCCCATGGTCAGGCCGCGCACCATGTGACGGGAGACGATAAGCGCGAAGATCGTCACCGGCAGCACGATGACGGTGCCGGTCGCCATGATCTTGCCCCAGGGCAGTTCGTAGCCGGACATGAACGAGGTGGCGACGACGGGTGCCGTCTGCACGTTGCGGCGGGTCAGAACCAGCGCATAGAGCAGCTCGTTCCACGAGAAGATGAAGGAGAAGATCGCCGATACCGCGATGCCCGGCGCGCCGAGCGGCAGGTAGATCTTGCGGAAGATGGTGAACTGGTCGGCGCCGTCGAGGCGTGCCGCCTGCTCGAGATCCGGCGGGATCGACTTGAACTGGTCGGTGACGATCCACACGACGATCGGGATGTTGAAGGTCAGGTAGATCAGGATCAGCACCAGATGGGTGTCAAGCAGGTTGGCATACATGGCGAGCAGGTAGACCGGCAGCGCCAGCACGATCGGGCTCGTCATGCGGTTGGAGATGAACCAGAACCACAAATCCGACTTGCCGCGGAAATCATAGCGGGCGAGCGCGAAGGCCGCCGGCGTGCCGAGCACCACCGACAAAAGCGTGCTCAGCGTCGCCACGATCAGCGAATTGACGATGGCGCCGGAAACCTTGGTGTCGGCGAAGATGTCGACATAGTTCTGCAGCGTCGGGGTGAAGAACCACACCGGCGGCGAGGCGAGAATGTCGGACTGGGTCTTGAAGCTCGCCATCACCATCCACGCGAACGGGAACAGCGTGAAGACGACGATGGCGGCCAGGCCGATGGCGTGAAGGATCTTGCCACGCATCACTGGACCTCCCGGTAGAGCAGGCGGATGTACAGCCGGCTGATGACGATGGTGATGATCAGCAGCAGGATCGCCTGCGCCGAGGCGGTGCCGAGATCGAAGATGCGGAAGCCCACGCGCTGGATGTAGATCGAGATGAGGTCGGTGGCCGAGCCCGGCCCGCCGCGCGTCATCACGAACACCATGTCGAACAGCTTCAGCACGTCGGCCGAGCGCAAGATCATCACCGCCGTCAGGCCGGGCAGCAGGTAGGGAAGCTGCACGTGGCGCAGCAAGGCGAGCTTGGACGAGGTCTCCAGCCGCGCCGCCTCCTCGATCTCGCCGGGCACCATGGAGAGGCCGGCGAGGAAGATCAGCGCGCAGAACGGCGTCCACTGCCAGACGTCCATGATGACAATGGCCGCGAAGGCACCGCCGGGCGTCGAGAGCCAGTCGAGGGGACCGAAGCCTACAAAGCCGAGGAACTGGTTGGCGACGCCGAAATCGCGGTTGAAGATCAGCCGCCCGATCAGGCCGACCACCGCATAGGTGGTGGCGAGCGGCACCACCAGCGTCACGCGGGCGAGCGATTTCAAAAATCCCATGCCGGGCTTGTGCAGCAGGAGCGCGATGACGAGGCCGAGCACTACCTGGATCGGCAGCACGGTGACGTAGAACTTGGCGGTGAGGAACAGCGACGACCAGAAGGTGCTGTCGGTGAGCACCGAAATATAGTTCTCGAAACCGACGAAGGGGAAACCCTCGCGCGGCCGGGTGATGTTGTAGCGCCGGAACGAGGTCACCAGCGCGAACAGGGTCGGGTAGATGCCGATCAGGAACAGCGTGAGCACGGCGGGCGCCAGGAACCACGCCGGCGTCCAGCGGCCATAACCTCGGTTGGGCTTGGTAGGGGCAGCACGCATGGCTTCACTCATGGCGTCGTCCTGATGAAACGGTGCGGAGCGGGAACGGCCGCATAGCGGCAGCGCGCCCGGTCACTCCAGATTCGTATGGTTGGCGCGCATCTGCGCGGGCGACACGCCCAGCCGCTCGCGCAGGTTGAGGATCAGGAGCTCGAACAGGATGTAGAGCGCGCCCTCATAGAGCGACCCCATCGGCAGTACCGAGGTGGCGGCCGCACTCTGGTCGCGCGCCATGGTCTGTGCCGGCACGGCGAGCACGAGGTCCGCCTGCTCCGCCGCAGCCCCGGTCGGCTCGGCGGTCACCACCAGCACCCGGGCGCCGGCGCCATGCGCCACGCCGATCAGGGCGGAAACGGTGGAGAAATTCCCCGGACCGGCGGAGACCACGAGCAGGTCGCCCGTGCCAATCGCCGGGGTCGTCATGTCGCCCACCACCGCCGCCTTGAGGCCGAGGTGGAATAGCCGCATGGCGAGGCCCTTGATCTGCAACCCTTCGCGGCCGACGCCGTAGAGCGCGATGCGTCCGGCGGCGGCGATCTCGGCGACGGCGGCATCGAACTCCTCGTCGCTGATCGCATCGAGGCAGCCGCGCAATTCGTCCAGCGCCCGGCCATGGAGAGTGGTCATGTCGTCGGATCCCGGCACGGTTTCAGATAGAAGGGGGCGGACGCCGCTTCGCGGGAGAGGGCGTCCGCCCGTCGAGGTCGGCAAATCCCGGGGGGAGAACCGCGGGCTTCGCCGGCTTCAGTTCACTGGAGAAGCTTCTTCTTCCCGTCGTAGTAACCTTCCTTGCCGAGGATCTGCTCCATGCGGGTGCCGATCTCCTTGGCGCCACCTTCGACGGTGACCTCACCCAGCATCATCTTCGAACCCCACTCGGCGACGATCTCGGAGATCGCCGGCCAGGCCGGGAAGCGCGGACGATATTCCGGCACGCCGGCCTGCCAGGAGGCGACCAGAGGCTCGACGAACTTGTACTTCGCCTTCACCTCGGGGTCCTGGTAGACGGCCATCCGGCCGGACACGCCGCCGGCATCGACATAGGCCTTGGCGATGGCTTCCGAGGTCGCCCACTGGATGAACAGCCAGGTGGCCTTCTGCTGCTCGGGCGTGGCCTGCGAGGCGACGGCGAGCGAGAAGCCGCCCAGCGCCGGCAGGCGGCCGGCCGGGCCGGCGGGCTCGGGCGCCACGGCGAGGCAGTCGCCGAGCTTGGAGGTCGCCGGGTCGGCGAGGGTCGAATAGAAGGCCGACCATTCAGTGATCATCGCCACCTGGCCCTGCGCCAGCGCGTTCACCGCCTCGGCGTGATCGAAGGACACGTCGCCCGGTGGCATGTACTTCATCAGGTCCTGACGGAAGGTGAGGCCCGTCTGGCTCTCCTTGCTGGTGAGGTTCGACTTGAACTCCTTGTTGAGGAGCGAGCCGCCGAACGGCCAGAGGAAGCGCATGAAGCTGTCGGCCGACTGCGTCTCGCCGCGGCGCGATTGCAGGGCATAGGCATACTGGTTCTTGGAGGCGTCGGTCAGCTTCGGGCCATAGACGTCCTTCAACTCGGCCCAGCTCGCCGGCGGCTTGTCGAAGCCGGCTTCCTTCAGCTTGCAGGAATTGTAGAACAGCAGCCCGGAATAGTTGTCGAAGGGCAGGCCGTAGGTGACGCCGCCCCAGGAGCCGAACGCGTCCAGCAGCAGCGGGAAGAAGCCCTTGAGGTTGAGGTCGGGATCGGTGATCGCCTTGTCCTTGGCGAGTTCGTCCACCGGCACCAGCCAGCCATTCTCCGCGAACTCGCCGATCCAGACGAGGTCGACCAGCGCCATGGTGAGATCGCCGCGCGAGGTGAAGTTCAGCACTTCCTTCTCACGGGCGTTCTCGTAGGGGACGATCTCGTAATTGACCTTGATGCCGGTCTTCTTCTCGAATTCGGGCAGCAGCTTGATGATGGCCCGGTAGCCGGGGCGATCGAGGAAGATACCGTTGACCTCGGTACCCTTCAGCGGCTTGGCGGCGTCTTCGAGCCAGTCCGCCATGGCGGCGACCGGCATGGCCGCCGTCGCTGCGGTAAGAGCCACGACGCTGGCGCAGATTCTCAATGCACGCTTCATGTTTTCCTCCTGAGATGGCACAGCGCCAAGTGCTGGGCGAGGCCGACATAGGGACGGCTGGGGGCCGTCTCTGATTATTGGCGGACAGGCGAAACCCGTTGTCAGGCGCCGCCTTTATCCGCATACCCGCGCGACGTACCCCTCTTCCCGCCGAGCCCGCGAAATGCTCGCGGCCGGCGATGTGGCGTGCGTCCGTCTTTCGACGTGAAATCGATACATTTGTAATCTCAAATATGCAATAGCATCGTGACGCAGTATCTTCCGCTACGAGGCGCAGGCAGGGCATGGAGGCTCGGGATGGAATCGCGACAGGGTGATGAAGCCGATCCGCTCGCCAGCCGGCTGGCTGCCGCCGAGAGGATGGCCCGAACCGCCGGCAACAAGGCCCGCGCCTTCTTTCTCGCGCGCGATACGTTGATTCCGGAGCTGAAATCCGCCTCTCAGGATCTCGTCAGCGAGGCGGACCGCACGGTCGAAGCCTGGCTGCGCCGGGCGATACGCAGGCGATTTCCACAGGACGGCATCGTCGGGGAGGAAGAGGCGGCGACCGAGGGAAGTTCCGGTTTCGTCTGGGTGATCGATCCGATCGACGGCACCATGCCGTTCCTGGTCGGCCAGCCGAACTGGACCGTGTCGATCGGCATCGCCCGTGGCGACGCGCCGGTGGTGGGCGTCGTCTACGCTCCCATGTTGCGCGAGTGCTATTCGGCGATGGAAGGTGGTGGCGCCCGCCTCAACGGTCATCTGGTGACGATGAACCCGGACTGGACCGTCGCCTCGACGACCATCGGCTTCGGCGCGACGCAAAAGGCCGACCCCGGCGAGGCCGGCGCCTTCGTCGAGGCGCTCTATCGCGAAGGCGGGGTGCTGTTCCGCGTTGGCTCGGGAGCGCTGATGCTGGCCTATGTCGCAGCCAACCGGATCGCCGGCTACTATGACCCAAAGCTGCACTGCTGGGATTGCTGGGCCGGCATGATCTTGGTGCGGGAGGCCGGCGGCGTGGCGACGTTCGACGGCGATCTCAGCCGGCCCGGACCGATCTGGGCCGGGAATCGCCGCGTGCATGACCAATTGCGGCGCCTCAGCCGCGCCGCGCCCTGAGCGCGCTCGCCGACAGATAACGGCGTATCGCCCGGCTTGGCGTTGCCGGCGGATCACGGGAGGGCATCGCCGCTCCCCCGCATCACGTCGTGTCGCGTGCCGCGCCGTCAGCCGGCGACGAAGTCGCTCATCGTCGTCACCAGCAGCACCCCGACGGTCGCGCCCGCATCCTGCAGGCCCACCGTCTGCTCCTGGAAGACGGCCGCCTTGCCATGCTGCGCCTTCATGGACTTGGTGCGCTCCAGTGCCGCCTTCGCCTCATCGGCCGCCGCCTTCAGTGCCGGAGCGAGCGCCGCGCCGGCCGCCGCCTGAGCCTCCAGCACGCCGGCGACCGGATCGAGCACGTCGAGAATGGTCTTGTCGCCGAGCTTCGCCTTGCCGCGCTCGGCGATTCCGGTGGCATAGGCACGCCAGAACGCCGCCATCTCGGCGGTGCCGATGGCATCCTTGCCCTCCAGCGTCTTGGCGCCGCGCAGGAAGCCGGTGGCGGTGAGCGTGCCCATGGTGGAGGGCGCGGTCTTCGCCATGATGGCGCCGGCCGAGCGCAGCAGCTTGGTCAGCCCCGCCGCCGCGCCCTCGGCCGCCACCGTGTCATAGGCGGCGGCGAAGGATTTCGACATGGTGATGCCGAGATCGCTGTCGCCGACCTTGCCGTCGAGCGCGATCAGGGCTTCGCGCTCGGCGGCGAACATGTCGCGCCAGCTCTGGAACAGGCCGATCAGTTCGTCGGCACGGATCGCATCCATTCTCGCGCTCCTCAGGCCTTGTAGTGGGCGAAGAACGGCGTGTTCACCGGCGCGGCGATCAGCGGGTCGAGCTCGGCGTCGAGCTTGAGCACCGAGATCGAGGCGCCGGCCATCTCCATGGCGGTGGCGAACTCGCCGATCCACACATACTTCACCTTGGAGCCCCTGGCCTCGAACAGCTGCGAGACGCGGCGGAACAGGATGTAGAGCTCTTCCTTCGGCGTGCCGCCGAGGCCGTTGACCAGCACGGCGAACGCGTCGCCCTCGCCGGCCGGCAGTTCGGCGAACACCCGCTCCATCATCTCGTCGACGACGGCGTCGGCCGGGGCGAGCTTCTTGCGGCTGATGCCGGGCTCGCCATGGATGCCCATGCCGATCTCCATCTCGTCCTCGCCGACCGAGAAGGTGGCGTGGCCGATTTCCGGCACCACGCAGCTCGACAGCGCGACGCCGATGGTGCGCACGTTGGCCCGCGCCTTGTCGGCGAGGCGGGCCACCTCATCGAGCGAGAGCCCGTTGGCCGCCGCCGCGCCGGCCGCCTTGTAGACGAAGAAGATGCCGGCGACGCCGCGCCTTTTGTGCTCCTCGCCGACCACCGAGGAAGCGATGTCGTCGTTGCCGATCACCTGCTTCACCGTGATGCCGTCAATGTCGGCAAGCTCGGCGGCCATGTCGAAATTGATGATGTCGCCGGTGTAGTTACCGTAGATGTAGAGCACGCCGGCGCCCTGATCGATGTACTTGGTCACCTCGTGCATCTGGTCGGCGCTCGGCGACTGGAACACCCCGCCGACGGCGCAGCCGTCCAGCATGTTGTCGCCGACATAGCCGAGGAACAGCGGCA
Source organism: Ancylobacter sp. 3268 (assembly GCF_031456575.1). Taxonomy (NCBI): domain Bacteria; kingdom Pseudomonadati; phylum Pseudomonadota; class Alphaproteobacteria; order Hyphomicrobiales; family Xanthobacteraceae; genus Ancylobacter; species Ancylobacter sp. 3268. Next base: position 37,931 of record NZ_JAVDUX010000021.1, on the reverse strand, counting down.
GATGCCCCGAGCCGCCGCCGGTGGCGATGCCGACCTTGCCGGCCTTGGGCTTGGCGACGACGAGGCAGCGCTTGTCGTCGTTGACATAGGTCACCTGGGGATGAGCCCGGTAGATGCCCTCGAGCATCTCGTCGACGAAATTCGCCGGATCGTTGAGAAACTTCTTCATCTCGGTCCTCTTGGGCTCGAAGCGTTGGCGTATCTTTGGAGTCAGTTCTTCTTCTGGCAGAACACGAAGAAGGCGGCGGCGAGCAGGATGAAGCCGCCGACCACCACCCGCTGCCAGGTGGAGGGAATGCCGACCATCACCAGCACGCTGTTCACCACCACCACCAGCAGCACGCCGAGCAGCGTGCCGATCACCGTGCCGGTGCCGCCGGTGATGCGCGCCCCGCCGAGCACCACGGCAGCGATGACGTTGATCTCGGTGCCGACGAGGTCGAACGGGTTGGCCTGCCGGTTGGCGGCGGTGTGGATGATGCCGGCAAGGCCGGCGAGCGCGCCGGCATAGGCGAACATGAAAATATGGATGGTGCGCAGGCTGTAGCCGAGCCGCTCCGCTACATTGGCATTGCCGCCGACGGCGAAGATCGCCCGTCCCATCAGCGTGCGGTTCAGCATCCACCAGGTGACCAGTGCCGCCGCCGGCAGCACCAGGAAATAGAACGGCAGGGTGATGGTGCGCCCGTCCGCCGATTCGAACTGGAACAGCGGCAGGCGGCCGAAGGCGCCCATGGTCGGCGGCAGCGACATGATCCACACCGTGCCGATGAAGGCCAGCAGAATGCCGCGGAACAGATATTGCGTGCCGATGGTCACGATTAGCGACGGCACCCGCAGAGAGTGCACCAGCAAGCCGTTGACGACGCCGAGCAGCGCCCCGCCGGCCGTTGCCGCCATCAGCACCAGCGCGATCGGCGCATCGGGCCAGTGGTTCTTCACCAAGAGCGTCATCGAATACATGGTGAAGGCGGCAATCGCGGTGAACGACACGTCGATACCGCCCGCCGCCAGGATGATGAACACGCCGAGCGCGAACAGCCCCATCACCACGCTGGCCCGGCCGATGTCGATCAGCGAGGACGGCTGCAGGAAGGCCGGGTTGATGATCGACACCGCCACGCAGATCGCCACCAGCAGCGCCAGCGTGATGATCTCCGGCCGCCGGCGCACCAGCTGCAGCAGCGGGTTCGGCTTTGTAAGGGGAGCCGCGACGCCCTCGTGCAGATGGGTGGCGCTCATTGGACGGTCTCCGGATTGACCACGGCCGAGACCGCCGATGTCGCCGCTGACGTCTTGGACGAGAGCATCGCCTTGTAGAGCTGGTCCTCGTCGGTCTCGCGCGCGTCATATTCGGCGACCACGCGCCCGCCATTCATCACTAGGATGCGGTCGCAGTTCTGCAACAGCTCCGGCAGGTCGTCGCTGACGATCACCAGACCCATCCCGGCCTCGGCAAGCTGCTGGATGACACGGTAGATCGTGTCCTTGGAGCCGACGTCCACGCCGACCGTGGGGCCGTGCAGCACCAGCAGCTTCGGCAGGATCGACAGCCAGCGGCCGATCAGCACGCGTTGCTGGTTGCCGCCGGAGAGCGCGCCGACCGGCAGGTCGAGATTGCGGGTGTTCAGCCGCATCTCCTGCGACAGCTTGTCGGCCAGCGCCCGGCCCTTCGCCTTGTCGACGATGCCGAGGCGGTTGGCGAGGCCGCGCACCACCAGGGCGATCTCGTTCTCGAGGATCGATTTGTCGAGGAACAGCCCCTCGGCGAGCCGGTCCTCCGGCACATAGCCGATGCCGAGCTTGATGGCTTCCGAGGGATGGCGGACCTTCTCCACCTTGCCGTCGACGCGCAGGTGGCCGCCGGTGGCCGGCATCACCCCGGCGATCGCCATGGCGAGCTCGTTGCGGCCGGAATCGGCGAGGCCGGTGATGCCGAGGATCTCGCCCTTGCGGACGGCGAAGCTCACATCGCGCACATTCGGCGGCAGCGAAAGCCCCTGTGCCGCGAACAGCTCCCCGTCCATCGGCGCGCCGGTGCGGTAGCGCTCGGCGTCGATCTTGCGGCCGGTCATCAGCTCGGTGAGCCGGTGCTTGGTGTAGTTGGCAAGCGGCCCCTGCTCCACGCATTGCCCGTCGCGGAACACGATGGCATGGCCGCCGATGCGGTAGCATTCGTCGAGCTTGTGGGTGACGAACAGCACCGCCACCCCTTCGGAGCGCAGCCGCTCGACCACGGCGATGAGATTGTCGACCTCGCGGCGGGTGAGCGAGGTGGTCGGCTCGTCCATGATCACCATCTTCGCCTTGGTGGCGATGGCGCGGGCGATGGCGACCAGCTGGCGCTGAGCCAGCGGCAGGTCGGAGACGACGGTGCCGAGGAAGGCCCTGTCGGCCGGCAGGCCGACGGTGGCGAGTGCCGCCGCGGCGGTCTCGCTCAGGCGGGTGCGGTCGAACAGCCGCGCCAGCCGGCCGCCGCCGGCGACCAGCTGCTCGTTGAGCGCGACATTCTCCGCCACGGTGAGGTTCGGCAGCAGGGAGAGGTCCTGATAGACCGTCTCGATACCGGCGCTCAGCGACTGGATGGCGGTCAGCGAATGATAGACCTTGCCTTCGAGGACGATCTCGCCCTCGTCCGGCGGATGGGCGCCGGACATGATCTTGATGACGGTGCTCTTGCCGCAGCCATTCTCGCCGAGCAGGTGATAGGCCTCGCCCGGCTCGATGGTGAAACCGACGCCGCGCAGGGCGTGCACGCCACCGAAGCGCTTGTGGATGCCGCGCAATTCGAGGAACGGCTCCGCTTTGGCGGAGGCGGCCGGCCGACGGGCTGTTGAGACATGGGACACGGGCGATCCCCTTCACCGATTGGCGGCGCATGCCGCGAGACTGCGCGTTTGGAACGTCCCGGAGGCGAGCGAAGCGCCTCCGGGCATCCGGGTCGAACCACCGATCAGAAGAGGAACTCTTTGTAGTTCTTCTTGTCGGCGATCACCATGCCGTTGCCGACGATGAGCACGCCTTCGCCCGGTCCCTTGGTGACCTTCACCTTCTCGTAGCCGGGCACGCCGAGATTGGCACCATCCTCGACCTTCTCCTTGGCGATCAGCTTCTTGGCAACCGCGTTCATCGCCATGCCGGCCTTCTGCGGATCCCAGAAGCCGATGGCGGTGATGGCGCCGGCGTCGAGCAGGTCGGCCGAGGGGTTGGGCAGGCCGGTGCCGACCAGGCACACCTTGCCGGCGAGGCCGGCCTCGTCGATGGCGCGGCCGACGCCGAGCACGTCGTTGCCGGCCGAGGTCTGGAAGCCCTTGATGTCCGGGTGCTTGCGCAGGATCTCCTTGGCCTTCTCATAGGTGCCGTTGGCGTCGTCGAAGGATTCGTTGTTCGGGTCGACCAGCACCATCTCGGGATGCATCTTGGCGTTCGCCTCACCGGCGCCGACCCACTGCATGTGGGTGCGGCTGCCCAGCGAGCCGACGAAGGTGGTCCACTTGCCCTTGCCGCCCATGCACTGGGCGAGGCGCTCGTTCAGCGCCTTGCCGTAATCGGCATTGTCGAAGGCCTCGACATCGGCATGGGTGTTCTTCTGGTTGTCGGCCTCGTGGGTCACCACGATGATCCCGCGATCCATGGCGCGCTTCAGCGTGCCTTCCAGCACCGACGGGTCCATCGGCACCACGGCGAGCCCGTTGACGCCCTTGGCGATGAGATCGGTGACGATCTGGAGCTGCTGCGCCGCATCGGCGGTGGCCGGGCCGTACTGGGTGGCGACGACGTCCGGATTGTCCTTCTGGAACTGCTTGACGCCGGTTTCCATGCGGTCGAACCACGGAATGCCGCTGATCTTCACCACGGTGGCGATCACCGGCTTGTTCTGCGCCATCAGCGCGCCGGCGGAACCGGCGACGATAGCCACGGCCATTGCCGAACCCAGCAGGATCTTCTTCGAAAGAACGCCCACAGTTTCCTCCACTTTTGTTGCCACCCTCATGGCCGGATCGATTGGCCGGATCGATGCGTGAGGGGTTCGCATCACACGAGCTTTTTGCTCTTGTTCGGGGTCAGGAGGCCGACCACGTTGTAGCGGCCGACCGCCAGGAAGGTCAGAAGCAGCGCGCCCCAGGCGAAGTCGCGCACGAAGTTCGACAGCCCGCCGAAATTCAGCATGCTGGACATGAGCTGCAGCGCGATCGCCGCCAGCACCACGCAGACCACCCGGCCATAGCCACCCTCGGGGCGCACGCCGGCCATCACCGCGATCAGGATGGCGATCAGGAGGTAAGAGGTGCCGTAGTCCCACTTCACGTTGACGTTGCGGGCGGCGATGATCACCCCGGCAAGGCCGGAGAGCAGGCCGCTGGTGGCATAGGTGGCGATCAGCACCTTGGTGCGGGGAAAGCCGGCATAGATCGCGGCCTTCGGGTTGGTGCCCATCAGCATCAACCACAGGCCGAAAGGGGTGAACTTCAGCAGCGCCGCGATGAGGCCGGCGACGGCGATGAAGATCACGAAGCTGATCGGCACGCCGAGGAACAGGCCGTTGCCGATTTCGGACAGGAGGTCCGGACTGCCGACCGCCACCGCCCGGCCCTCGGACACCACCACCGCAAGACCGGTGAACAGCATCTGCGTGCCGAGGGTGCACAGGATCGGGGTAATGTTAAGCCGGCTGATCAACAGGCCGTTGAAGATGCCGCCCAGCACGCCCACCACCAGGGCGCCGGCGATGAAGGCCAGCGAATAGGCGGCCTGCTGGTCGACGCTCGACAGGAACGAGCCGATCACCACCGCGGAGACGACACCCGACAGATTGGCGAGCGCGATGCCGGAGAGATCGATGCCGCCATTGCCGGCGCACATGGCCAGCATCACGCCGATGGCGAGAAAGCCGATCTCCGGCAACTGCCCGGCCATGGACTGCAGATTGAACGGCGAGAGGAAGGTGCCACCGGAAATCGCGGCGCCGAACACCAGCAGCGCGACGTTGATGGCGACAAGCATGACCAGCTGTCCGCCGGTGGTCCGCATGGTCTCCTCCCGGGAGCGCTTCGAGCTTTTTACTAAATTATGACCAGCTTCACTAAATCCCTAGCAAAGCCTTTGGCGAGGTGCAAGCCGCCTTCCGGTGCCGCACAGCCGACTCCGCCGGCGACACTTCCGCCGCCTCGTGCAGGGCGACGATTAAAATCGCGCCAGGTCGAGCGGACACGGCGACGGCAAGCCGGCGCCCGGCATTCATAATACCAAGCCCTTATAGGACAGCACTTCTCACTCATATGAGCCACAGATCGGGGTGTGCGCCGCGGCAAAGCGCACGCCTGCCGCATCGGACGGACGCCCGATTTCACATCGGATTTCGCGCAAATTCCGGGCACTATCGCCGTCATCGCCCGTCGGCGTTGCATTGCTCTTGCAGGGCAGTTGCCAGCCCGATTCTTTTGGCTTAACCCTCAAAAGGGAGCCTCAATGTTTACTAAACAAAAAGTGCCTTCAGGCGCACCATCGGCTCCGTGAGGACACGCGTCGGGCCATGAAAGAAAAGAAGTCCTTCACCATCCGGGACATTGCCGGCGCGGCGGGCGTATCGCCGGCGACGGTCTCGCTCGTGCTGAACGGCAAGGGCGAGATTTCCGGAGTCACCCGCGCCCGCGTCCTCGAGGCCGCCGCGCGGTTCAACTACGTGCCGCGCCTCGCCAGGCCGCGGATCGAGGCGGCCGGCACCATCCGCTTCCTGAAGATCGCCAAGCACGGCCACACGGTGAACCGCGACCACAGCGTGTTCGTCTCGGACTACATCGATGGCATGTCGGCCGAGGCGACCCGGCGCGGCTACACGCTGGAAGTGGTGAGCCACGAGGGCCAGAGCATCATTTCCGTCGCCGATACGCTGGCGGTGGCGCCGGTGAGCGGCGTCATCGCGCTCGGTACCGAGATATCGGAAACCGACATCCGGGTGTTGCAGGGCGTCGGCCGCCCCATCGTGTTCATCGACACCTTCTACGACGTGGTGGAAGCCAACTTCGTCAACATGAACAACGAGGATGCGGTCCATCAGGTGCTGGCACGACTGCGCCAGCAGGGTTTCGAGCGCATCGGCTTCGTGGCGAGCCATGTCGACACCACCAATTTCCGCCTGCGGCAGGAAGCCTTCCACCGCAACATGGGCCGGCTCGGCCTGCCCATCGATCCCGCGCATATCCTCTCGGTAGAATCGACGCATGACGGCGCCCATGCCGACGCGCTGAAGGCTCTGGGCGAAGGCATCGCGCTGGCGGACGGCTATTTCTGCACCAATGACGTGATCGCCTATGGCTTCATCAAGGCGCTGCGCGATTTCGGCATCCGCATCCCGGAGGATGTCGGGGTGATCGGCTTCGACAATCTGCCGCTCAGCGCCACCATGGAGCCGGCGCTGACCACCATCGATGTCTCGAAGCGCAAGATCGGCGATCTCGCCGTCACCGTCCTCGATGACCTGATCCATGCCGCCGAGCCGCAGCCGCCGGTCAAGATTCTCGTCGGCGCCCGCCTCGTCACCCGCGCCAGCGATCGCGGTCCGGGCGAGCCGGGGCCGGCGCCGCAGGCGGTCCGCCGGCGCGGCATCGCCGAAACCGCCTGAGCACGCCGTCATGCCCTGGGAGATGCCTTCATGAAGTATCGCACGCTCGGCCGCTCCGGCCTCAAGGTCTCGGCGCTCTCGATGGGCACCTTCTCCTTCGGCGGGGTCGGCGATTTCGCCAAGGTAGCCAGCCACGGCGTCGCCGAGGCGCAGCGCCTGGTGGATGTCTGCCTCGACGGCGGCATCAACGTGCTCGACACCGCCAACATGTATTCGCTCGGCCGCTCTGAGGAGATCGTCGGCGAGGTGCTGGAGGGTCGGCGGGAGCGGGTGCTGCTGTCGTCCAAGGCGCGCATGCGCATCGGCGACGGGCCGAATGACGAGGGCGTGTCGCGCTACCACCTTATCCGCGAATGCGAGCGCAGCCTGAAGCGCCTGCGCACCGACCATATCGATATCTATTTCCTGCACGAATGGGACGGGGCGACGCCGCTCGAGGAGACACTCTCGGCGCTGGACGCTTTGATGCGGGCGGGCAAGATCCGCTATATCGGCTGCTCCAACTATTCCGGCTGGCACGTTATGAAGGCGCTCGGCATCGCCGAGGCAAAGGGCCTGCCGCGCTTCGTCACCCAGCAGATCCACTACACGCTGGAGGCGCGCGAAGCGGAATACGAACTGCTCCCCATCGCCGTCGACCAGGGGGTCGGGGTGATGGTGTGGAGCCCGCTCGCCGCCGGCCTGCTGTCCGGGCGCTTCGGCCGCGATAAGTTCCCGGCCGATTCGCGCCAGGCCGCCGGCTGGACCGAGCCGCCGATCCGCGACAGCGAGCGCCTGTGGTCCATCGTCGACGTGCTCGACGATATCGCCGCCGCGCGCGGGGTGACGGCGGCGCAGATTTCGATCGCCTGGACCCTGTCGCGCCCCGGCATCGCCTCGCTGGTGGTCGGCGGCACCGAAGAAGCTCATTTCCGCGACAATATCGCCGCCGTCGATCTCGAATTGACCGTCGAGGAACTGGAGCGGCTGAACCTCGTCAGCCGCCCGCCCTATATCTACCCCTACTGGCACCAGCACAATTTCGCCCGCGACCGCTTCAGCCCCGGCGACTGGGCACTGCATGCCAGCTACGAGGATCTCGGCAAGATCTGAGCCCCACCGCGGACACCGGCCCGTTGCTCCCTCCCTTCCGGCGGCGTGTGCGGATGGGCCTGCTCCCCGGCCTGTTGGACGGCCGCGGCGATCCTTCGGGACACCGGCGAACAGACGACGATACGCGCCGTGCGTCGGGAGGTGCGCGAGCGGCCGGCCTTCGCCGGCGCTGGCTGCAAGGCCCCCCTCTCGGATCGCGTGAGGCGTCAGGCGATGTTCAATCGATGATGTGATAGCCACCGTCGATATAGAGCACCTGCCCGGTGATCAGGCGGGCGGCATCATGGGCCAGAAAGGCGGTGGCGGCGCCGACATCGTCGATCGAGACCAGCTCGCGCGCCGGCGCCTTGGTCTTCGCCTTCTCCAGCAGCGCGTCGAACTCCGGAATGCCCGAGGCCGCACGCGTCGCCAGCGGGCCGGGCGAGATCGCGTGCACCCTGATGCCCTTGGGCCCGAGTTCGGCGGCCATGTAGCGCACCGCGCTTTCCAGGGCGGCCTTGGCCACGCCCATGATGTTGTAGTTCTCCACCACCCGTTCGGATCCGTAATAGGTCATGGTGAACAGCGTGCCGCCGTCCGTCATCAGCGGCTCGGCCAGTTGCGCCATGCGCAGGAACGACCAGCAGGAAATCTCCATCGTAGTCAGGAAGCCGTCGCGCGACGCATCGGTCACCCGACCGGCCAGTGTGTCGCGCGGCGAGAAGGCGATGGAGTGCACCACGAAATCGAGCTTGCCCCATGTTGCCGCGACGGCCTCGAACACCGCCTCGACCTGCCCGGGCACGGCCATGTCCAGCGGCAGAAAGATCGGCGCGCCCAGCTCGGTCGCCAGCGGCTCGACATGGGGGCGCGCCTTCTCGTTGAGATAGGTGATCGCCAGATCGGCGCCGAAGGCGCGGAACGCCCGCGCACAGCCCCACGCGATCGAACGGTCATTGGCGATCCCGACGATCAGACCTTTCTTGCCTTCGAGCAGCTTCGCCTTCACGGCGGGAATGGGCATCGCGACGCTTCCTTCAACGGCAGGCGGGGACGGGGATCGCGGCACGCAGCCTATTCGGCGACGGCGGGAGTGGCATGGCGACGGCGGCCGGCATAGAGAGCCGCGACGGCGCAGGAAGCCAGCCGCGTGCGCACCGAATCCGCTCGGGAGGTCAGGATGATCGGTACCCGCGCGCCGAGCACGATGCCCGCCGCATCGGCCCGCGACAGGAAGGTGAGGTTCTTCGCCAGCATGTTGCCGGCCTCGAGATCCGGCACCACCAGGATCTGGCCGTGGCCCGCCACCGGCGAGACGATGCCCTTGATGGCGGCCGCCTCGGGATCCACCGCATTGTCAAAGGCCAGCGGGCCTTCCAGCAGCCCGCCGGTGATCTGCCCACGCTCGGCCATCTTGCACAAGGCCGCCGCCTCGATGGTGGAGGGGATCTTGGTGGTCACCGTCTCCACTGCCGAGAGGATGGCGACTTTCGGCGTGCCGAGCCCAACCCCGCGCCACAGGTCGATGGCGTTCTGAATAATGTCGCGCTTGGCATCGAGGTCGGGAAAGATATTGATCGCCGCATCGGTGATGAACAGCGTCTCGGCGTGGCCGGGCACATCCATCACGAACACATGGCTGATACGCCGCTCGGTGCGCAGCCCGGTGGCGGAGGCGGTCACCTCCTTCATCAATTCGTCGGTGTGCAGGCTACCTTTCATCAGCAGCTCGGCGCGGCCCTCGCGTACCAGCTCCACCGCCTTCGCCGCCGCCGCATGGCTATGCGGAGCATTGACGATCTCGATGCCGGCGAGGTCCAGCCCGTGCTGCTGGGCGAGGGCGCGAATCTTCGCTTCCGGCCCGACAAGGATCGGCACGATCAATCCCGCCTCTGCCGCCTCCAACGCGCCGCGCAACGACGTTTCGTCGCACGGATGCGCCACCGCGGTGATCGCCGCGGTCTCCGCGCGGGCGGCAGCGATCAACCGGTCATATTTGGAAGGTGCCGTCGGGTCCGGTGTCGGGGTCCGCGTATCTGGCATGCACTCCTACCCCTCGCGGCGCGTGGCGATGGTCAGCCTGCCGCGCGTTTTGTCCACCACCGGCGCCTCCTGCGCGGGCTGCTCTTCCGCCGCCAGTGCCGGCACGGCATCGAGGCTGAAAAGCCGCCGGACCTCGGCGAGACGTTCGGCCGCCTCGTCTTGCAGCGCACCGCTCGCCGCCAATATCTGCTCGATCATCGCAAACGCCGCCGCCTTCGCCTCGCTGTCCTGCGTCCGCAACAGGTCGGGCAGCGCATGCAGGGCAGCGGAACGGTCGATTCGCAGCATGAAGAACTGCTCGCGCACCAGCGCCTTGAACTCGCCGAGCGTCAGCCGTCCGGCGCGTTCGGCGCTGCGGCGCAGCCGCTTGATCGCCTGGAAGCTGCGCTCGTCGGCACCGCCGCGGGCGCTGCCGACATAGAGCAGACCCCGTATCGCCGCCTCCAGCAGGCCGCCACGGCCGAAGCCGGCGCGCAGCTCCTCGATCTTTCTGGCCAGAAGCTCGGCATGAAGCGGGCTCTTGGCGGCATTGCGCGGGCGCTGGCCGGAGGTGGAATCGACGCCGACCGCCGCCTGCAGTACCGGCGAGCCATAGACGGTGCGGAACACCAGCTCGGCCTGGTGCTCCATCGCCTGGCGCCAGCCCTCCAGGCTTTCGACGATCTGGCGGGAAACCTGTTCCTGCGCCTTGAGGAACGGATTGTCCGCCGCCGCCGGCTGGCGGTCCTCGCGCACCTTTTCGGCCGCCGCGTCGAGCCAGGCCAGCATTGGATTGCGCGAGCCGAACATTTCATAGGAAAGCCGCAGCGGATGCAGCTTGCGCAGCGTTTCGGCGGCGGCCGGATTTGCCATCGCCCGCACCGCCGGCTGCACCAGCGCCCGGTAGAGTGACAGGTTGATCTCCGACACCCGCGCCGCCGCGGCGAAGCTGCGCTCGTCGGCGATGTCGTTGCCGCCCAGCGCCCGGATGTCGTCGAGGTCGCGGGCCTCACAACGCATGATCCACTCGCCGGTGATCAACTCCGGGTCGCTATCCGCCCCGGTCTTCGGCGTGAAGGTCGCCTCGTAGAGGCCGGGCGGCAGCACGTCGATGAAATCGATGTTGGACGCGAACTCGTCATGCTCCTTCTTGGCGACGCTGCCCGAGACGAAGATGCCGAGATGGCCGACGGTGTCGTGAACCGCATAGACGATGGTCTGGCCGTAGGAGCGGATCTCGTCGACGCTGTCGTAGAGGTCAAGGATCCAGTCGAGCGCCTGCTGTGGCGGGGTGATGTTGTCGCCGCGCGAACAGAACACCACGATCGGCGAGCGGATGTTGCGCAGGTCGACCTGCAAGCCGTCGGAAGTTCGGATTTCGCCGCAGGCCAGCTTGTTGCCGATGAACAGCTGGTCGACGATGAACTGGATTTCCTCGCCGTTCAGCGTGACATGACCGCCCCACCATTTCTCGAAGCCGAGATAGCGTTCCGTCTCGGTATCGACCTTGGAATAGAGGTTGTACTGCTTGGTCCACAGCGTGTTGGCCGGATTCTGGTTCTCGAAGTTCTGCACCAGCCAGGCACCGTCGAACACGCCGGCCCCGAGATCACTGGTCAACGCGGTGAGCCAGCTGCCCCCCAGCAGGCCGCCGGAATAGCGCATCGGATTGACGCTCTTCACGCCGGCCCAGTAGGACAGCGGCGCCCCAGCCAGAATGAGCGGCCCGAACAGCTCCGGCCGTACCGCCGCCGCCATTGCCACCGCCCAGCCGGCCTGGCAGTTGCCGATCACGCAGGGCCGGCCCTCCGCCAGCGGGTGGCGCGCCGCGACGATTTCCAGGAATCGTGCCTCGGCGCGGCCGATATCCTCGATGGTCTGGCCGGCAACCGGGCTGGGAAGGAAGCCGACGAAATAGCAGGGATGGCCTGCCGCCAGCGCCACGCCGATCTCGCTGTCGGCCTTGAAGCCGCCAATGCCCGGACCGTGCCCGGCGCGCGGATCGACGATCACGAAAGGACGTTTGACCTCATCGACCGCGAGGCCTTCCGGCGGCACGATCCGTGCCAGCAGATAGTTGACCGGCCGCGACAGGCTGCGCCCGTCGCACATGAGCTCGGCCTGGTAGTCCAGCACGTTCGGCGCCGGCTCGGCCATGTGCTGCTCATATTGCAGCCCGCGGCGGTGCATGGCGTCGAGAAACAGCGTCCACCGCTGCGCCGCATCGACCAGATAAGCCCCAGCGTCGGCAAAAATGTTTGGAGCACTGGACATGACACCCTCCGGAAAATTGCGGTTATGGTAGTCCTGCTTCCAAGTATGCCCAATGACACTGGCCGTTGGCTTGATCGGTGTCAAACGCAATGGCCGCGACGGAGTGTCGGCGCCTGCCATGCATCCGGATACCTGCGACAAGCTCTTGCGGCAGCTACGAGTCTGGCGCAGACTTACGCAGGATTGTACCAGCGATCCGGATGTTCAGTGCTGGATCGGGTGGCGGCGGCAACGGTGCCCTATGCGTCTAAACGGGAAGTTTGCCCAGGAACGGCGTACAAATCTCGAACGGCATCGCCTCGCTTGCGGATCGCCGAGGGGCACATCCGTAGCGGCGGGGAACGCTTCCAAACCGGCTGCCGATCCGTCTTTCGAAGACTTTCACACGTTCCGTGACGCCAGAACCTGCAGGCGTGACCGCGCCTTCTGCAGCGCTGGCAAACAGCCAACTGAGATGCCACACGAACGGCCAGACGGCATGAATGCCGCAGCTATGCGGCGCGCCGAGACGCTGCCCGAGCGCCCGGTCGTGTGACAACGCATCCGCATGGAGGGAGACTATGACCGATACCACCAACCACGCCACCCTGGCGGACGAGACCTTCATGTCCGCGGCGGATCTGCGGAACTACATGGACAAGGTCGCCATGGCCCATGCCAACGAGGCGCTGGAAGCCATGGACCGCGCCACCCAGGCGCGCGAACAGCTCGCCAAGACGCTGTCCGAGCCGATGGAGCTGACGCCGCAGAAGCTGGAGGAAATCACTGCCTCCCTGCAGGTGAAGCTACGCGCCGCGGCGGAGCGGGGCGACACTGAGATCATGGTGATGCGCTTCCCCAACCTGCTGTGTACCGACCATGGCCGTGCCATCAACAACACTCTGCAAGGCTGGCCCGATACGCTCACCGGGCGCCCGCGCCAGGCCTATGAACTCTGGCGGGACCGGCTGAAGCCGGCCGGCTACGGGCTGAAGGCGATGATCGTCGACTGGCCGAACGGCATGCCGGGCGATGTCGGCTTCTTCCTGAGCTGGAGCCCGAAATAGCCGGACGCCGGGACGCCGCGAGCAGTGCCAGAATCGGCAGGCTGCCGGCCCGGCCCGGGCGGCAGTTGCACGGTGTGGCGCCGGCACGTTAAGGGGGGCGAGTGAAGAGCCTGATTGAAAGCGGCTCGGCAGGGCCTCGTGAAAGAGCATGATCATGACCGAAGCCCACCCGTCCGCCCCCGGCCATCTGCCGTTCTTCATCACCGCTCCGGGCGACACCGACGTACTGATGGTCATCGCCGTGGTGACGCTCATCGGCGCGGTTCTGCTGGCCGGCGTGATCTTCCTCACCGTGCATTCCCTGCCCGAGCGCCTGGCGCATAAGGGGCAGAAGCTGCAATTCGAGATCGTCGCGGTGTTGTGCCTGCTGGCGCTGTTCACCCATGTGCACCTGTTCTGGGTGGCGGCGCTGCTGCTGGCCTTCATCGACCTGCCGGATTTCCTGGCACCGCTGAACCGCATCGCCCGCGCCTCGGAGAAGCTCGCCGATCTACCCCCGCCCGAGCCCGAACGCCCCGCCGCGCCGCATCCCGCCGCGCCCAGCACCTCGACGGGAGCCTGACATGCTCGAGTTGCTGCTGTGTTCCATGCTGACCGTGCTGCCGGATTATCTCTACCGCCGCTTCGGTCAGGGCAAGCGGCTCGGCCACGAGATCACGCTCTATTCCGTCTGGTACGAGCTGCGTTGGGGCATCACCACCTGCCTGATGCTGACGGTCTCGCTGATCACCATCATCTTCTACAACCATCCCTCCTCCACCAACGTCACCGCCTATTTCCGCACCGTCTCCATCCTGCCGGAAGCCACCGGCAGGGTGGCGGAGGTCTATGCCGGGGTGAGCGACCACGTCACCAAAGGCCAGCCGATCCTCCGCCTCGACAGCAGCGCGCAGCAGGCTGCCGTCGAAACCGCCCGCCGGCGCATCGTAGAGACCGACGCGGCGATGGTGGTGGCGCGCTCGGACGTCGCCGCCGCCGAAGGCCAGATCACCCAAGCCACCGAAGCGCTGCAACAGGCGCGCGACGAATTGCAGACCAAGCAGGAGCTCGTCACGCGTAATGCCGACGTGGTGACGCGGCGCGAGATCGAGCGCTTGCAAAATGTCGTCGAAGGCCGCGAGGGCGGCCTCGCCGCTGCGCTCGCGGCCCGAGAGGGTGCGCAATCCCGTCTCGCCGCGCTGCTACCGGCGCAGAAGGCGAGCGCCCAGGCCGCGCTCGCCGAGGCGGATGCGGCGCTCGCCAAGACGGTGATTCGCGCCGGGGTGGATGGACGTGTCGAGCAGTTCACCCTGCAGGTGGGCGATCTCGTCAATCCAATGATCCGCTCCGCCGGCCTGCTCATTCCCGACGATGCCGGCCGTGAGCGATTGGTCGCCGGCTTCGGCCAGATCGAAGCACAGGTCATGAAGCCGGGAATGGTGGCGGAGGCCACCTGCATATCGAAACCCTGGACGATCATTCCGATGGTGGTCACCGGAGTGCAGGAATTCATCGCCGCCGGCCAGTTCCGTGCCGGCGAACAGCTTCTCGACGCCCAGCAGGTGATGCAGCCCGGCACCATCACCGTTATCCTCGAGCCGCTCTATCCCGGCGGCCTCGACGGCGTGCCGCCGGGATCGAGCTGCATCGCCAACGCCTATTCCAGCAATCATGACCGCCTGGCCGCCGGTGACGTCGGCCCGGCCCAATGGCTGTACCTGCACATGGTGGACACAGTGGCGCTGGTGCATGCGCTGCTGCTGCGCCTCCAGGCACTGATCCTGCCCATCCAGACCCTGGTCTTCAGCGGCGGCCACTGACCCGCAGCCGAGTGGGCCCGTGATCGGTCCGGCCGGCCGGCACGTCGGCCACGCACCGCACGCAGCGGCTCGTGGCCGCCGGCGGGGCGCGACCGCTTGAGCGGGTTTGCACCCGCCGGCCGGCCATCCACCAGCGCCCGCCCGCGCAGCAACACCGTTGCGGCGACAAGGCCGGCACGCTGCCATTCAAATTGGCACTGTCATTTTCCAGGCAAACGGCACTTTTGGCACCTTCGCCTTTGCGCCACCCTCGCGTCGCAATGGAGCAACCGATCACTGCCTGGAGTGCATGCGATGATTGAGGCGAAACCCGACTTCTCGAAAGGCGCCGCCTATATGAACGGCCAGTACGTGCCGATTGCCGAGGCCAAGATTCCGGTCGGCGACTGGGGCTTCACTCATTCCGACGTCACTTATGACGTGGTTCACGTCACCGATGGCGGCTTCTTCCGGCTGGAGGATCATCTCGACCGCTTCCACCGCTCGCTGGAGGGCTACCGGCTCGACCCCGGCGTCACGCGCGAGGAGATGCGCGCCATCCTCGGCAAGGTGGTGGCGCTGTCCGGCCTGAAGGACGCCTTCGTCGCCATGATCTCCACCCGCGGCGTGCCGCGCGTCTATGGCTCGCGCGATCCGGCCGACTGCGACAACACCTTCATCGCCTATGCGGTGCCGTGGGTCGATGTGATCAAGCCGGACGTGCAGGAGCGCGGCGCACATCTGCTGGTGGCCTCGGTGCCGCGCATCTCGCAGAACTCGCTCGACCCGACGCTGAAGAACTACATGTGGCGCGACTTCACCCGCGGCATGTTCGAGGCCAAGGACAAGGGCTTCGACACCGCCGTGCTCCTCGACAGCGAGGGCTATCTCACCGAGGGCGCGGGCTTTAACGTCTTCATCGTGAAGGACAACAAGGTGATCACGCCGGATCGCGGCGCGCTGCGGGGCATCACCCGGCTCGCCGTGCTCGACCTCTGCCCCGAGCTCGGGCTGGAGCCGATCGTCGGGCCGATCACCTTCGAGGATCTGATGGACGCCGACGAGGTGTTCACCACCACCACCGCCGGCGGCGTGATGCCCTGCGCCCGCGTCAATGACCGCATTTACGGCAATGACCGTCCTGGTCCGATCAGCGCGAAGATCAAGGACACCTATTGGCGCAAGCACAAGGAAGGCTGGCACATGACGCCGGTCAACTATGCCGACGCCGACAACCCGTTCAGCGCCGCCGCCTGAGCGCGGTGACGCACGGGCATGCCGGACCCCGGGCCGATGCAGCCCGGGGCCGTCTCCAGGGGACAGACGACAGGACGGGCGGTTCCGGCCGATGGCCAACGTCACAACGACAAAGGGGACAGGTAGATGAAACCGCACGGATCCAATCCGGCCGCCGACCGGCTTTCCGCAACGCAGGCTTCCGGCGGGTCCGGTGGCGGCATCGACCGCCGCCGGATGCTCAAGACGCTGGCCGCCGGCACCGCCATGGCGGTGGCCGCGCCGTATATCCGCCCGGCTTCGGCCGCTCCGTCGTCGCTACGCGCGCTGATGTGGGAAGGCTATCTGCTGCCGGAGGTAATCGGCGCCTTCGAGGAGAAGCACAAGGTCACGTTCGCCCCGACTTTCTTCGACGGTAACTCCGAGGCCTACAACAAGCTGCGCGTCGGCGGCACCAAGGATTTCGACCTGGTGCAGGCCGATGGTTTCTGGCCGAGCCTGTATTTCCGCGAGAAGCTGATCCGGGCCGTCGACTACGCCAAGATCCCCAGCACGCAGGAGCTGTTTCCGGTGTTCAAGCCGGATCAGTACAAGCTGCTCACCGACGACGCGACCGGGGTGCAGTTCGGCGTACCCTTCTGCTGGGGCAGCTACGGCATCACCTACAACACCGCACAGATGCCGGCGGAGAAGGCGGCCAGCATCGAGTGCCTGTTCGACCCGGCTTTCGGCGGCAAGCTCTCCACCAGCGCCCGCTTCGAGGAGAACATCGCCCTCACCGGCATCCTGGTCGCCACCCGTCTGGGCACCAAGGACAAGCCGCGCCCGGACGGCAAGCCGTTCAACCCCTACGTGCTGACCGACGAGGAGCTGGACGGCGTCGAGAAGCTGCTGATCGAGCAGAAAAAGCTGCTGCTTACCCGCTACCAGGACAATGCGACGCTGGCGCAGCTGCTGGAGAGCGGCGCGGTAGTGGCGGCGCCGGAATTCGCGCAGGTCTACCGCCAGTTGCTGAACAAGCAGGCCAAGGGCGAGATCGACACCACCTTCGCCCACACGCTGGTGCCGAAAGAGGGCGGCCTCGGCTGGGTCGACACTTGGCTGGTGTCGTCGGGCGTGGCTGATGGCGCGAAGTTCGATGTCTGCCAGAGCTTCATCGACACCATGACCTCCAAGGAGACGATGAAGAAGATCGCGCTGGCCAGCGGCTGCTCGACCACCATCGACATCCGCAGCCTGTCGACGCCGGAGGAACAGAAGCTCTACCTTATGGACCGCACCGGCGAGCTCGCGAGCATGTACATGTTCGACCAGCCTTCCTCGACCGAAAAATGGGAACGGGTCTGGTCGCGGATGCAGGCCGCCTGAGCCGGCCGGCGGCCTGTTCGCCCGGCCGCCGCCGATCCTTCGAGCTGAATCCGGGAGCCTTCAACAGTGTACATTACCCTCGACGGGGTCTCGCGCCAGTACGGCAGCGTCTGGGCGATCGACCGCGTGACGATGGGAATCGCCAGGAACGAGTTCGTCTCGCTCCTCGGTCCTAGCGGTTCCGGCAAGACCACGCTTCTGCGCATCATCGCCGGGCTGGAACGCCCCAGCCAGGGCCGCGTGCTGATCGACGGCGTCGACGTCACAGAACTGCCGCCGCACAAGCGCGGCGTCGCCATGGTGTTCCAGGAGTTCCTGCTCTTTCCCCATCGCACGGTGTGGGAAAACCTCGCCTTCCCGCTGCGCATGCTCAAGCTGCCGGCGGCGGAGATCGAGGAGCGGGTGCAATGGGTGGTCGGCATCCTGTCGCTGGGCGGCCTGGAAAAGCGCTACCCCAATCAGCTCTCCGGCGGCCAGCAGCAGCGCGTCGCGCTCGGCCGCGGCTTGGTCGGCCGGCCGAAAGCGCTGCTGCTCGACGAGCCGCTGGCCAATCTCGACCGCGAATTGCGGCAGGAGATGGAGGTGGAGATCCGCCGGCACCAGACCGCGCTCGGCATCCCCTTCATCTATGTCACGCATAACCAGGAAGAGGCGCTCTCGATGAGCGACCGCATCGCGGTAGTGCGCAAGGGCCGCATCGAGGATTTCGCCGCCCGCACCGAGATCTACGACCGGCCGAAGACCGCCTTCATCGCCCAGTTCGTCGGCCGCTCCAACCGCTTCGAGGGCACGGCCGATGCCGGTGGGCACGGCCTCGCCACACATTGCGGCGCCAGCCTCGCGCTGCCGGCGCCGGTCCTTTCCCCCGGCAGCCCCGCGCTCGCCTTCGTCAAGAACGAGAAGCTGCGGCTGGACGCGGCCGGCGTCGGCGCGGCAAGCGGACCCAACCGCCTCGCCTGCACGGTGAAGGACGTGATCCTACGCGGAGCCTATGCCGACTACATCCTCGCCTTCGGCGCGCGCGAGCTCAATGCCAGCCGCCCGCGCTCCGAGCGCAGCTTCCTCGCCGGCGAAGCGGTGCTGGCCAGCTTCGAGCCGGGCGACATCGACGTCTTCGACGTAAAGGGAGAGCAGGCGGCATGACCCGGCGCAACTTCGCCTCCCGCGCCGCCGGCCCGCTGCTGCTCGGCGTGCCGACGCTGTTCCTGCTGGCGCTGTTCGTGGTGCCGCTCGCCTCGATGGTGGTGCTGAGCTTCTGGCGCACCGAGAACTACCACATCGTCCAGGATTGGAACCTCGGCAACTACATCACTCTCGCCACCGGCGGGCCCTATGTCACCTTCCTCATCCGCTCGCTGGTGATGGCAACCGTGGTCTCAGTCATCTCGATAGTGATCGCCTGGCCGGTGAGCTACGCCATCATCCTGTATGGCGGACGCTACCGGCTTTTGTTCACCCTCGCCTTCGCGGTGCCCTTCCTCACCGGCGAGGTGCTGCGCGTCATCGCGCTGCAGGGCCTGCTCGGGCCGCTCGGGCTGATCAACGGCGTCTTGATGGCGCTCGGCGCCGCGCCGCTGCGCTTCATCATGTACACCAATATCGCCAGCGCCATCGGCCTCGTCTATCTCTACCTGCCGATCGTGGTGACGGTGATCTACCTGTCGCTGCTCAATTTCGACGCCCGGCTGATCGACGCCGCCAAGATCTTCGGCGCCAGCCCGCTGCGCGCCTTCTTCGAGGTGACCTGGCCGCTCAACCTGTTCGGCACCCTGATCGGCTTCGCGCTGTGCTTCATCCCCTGCCTGTCGGCGACGCTGGCGCCGCGCTTCCTCGGCGGGCCGAACGGCACGCTCTACGGCATGGCGATGGCGCAGCAATTCGGAGAATCCGGCACCTGGGCACTCGGCGCGGCGATGGGGGTGGTGCTGTTCCTCACCTCCATCCTGGCGGTGCTCGCCATCGGCATGCGGGTCAATCTGCGCCGCACCGGCTTCACCGGCTTCGGGAGGGGCTGATGCGCGGCAGACTGGCGAAAGCCGCCACCCGATACGCCCTGCTGGCAACGCTGGCGCTGTCCTATCTCTTCCTCTATCTGCCGATCCTGCATATCGGCCTCGCCGCCTTCGCCAAGAACGCCAACTTCCCCTATCCGCCGCGCTGGACGCTCGACACATTCGGCCGGCTGTTCGGCAACTCGCTGTACCAGGGCGCCTTCCTCAACAGCCTGATGCTCGGCATCGGCGCCGGGGCACTCTCCACCTTGCTGGCGGCAGCGGCGACGCTCGGGTTGATCCGGCATGCCGGCCGGCGCACCGGGCTGTTGCTTACCTTGTTCGTCGCGCCCTTGTTCGTCGCCGAGGTGCTGGTCGGCATCGCCTCGCTGATCTTCAACGGACTGTTCCTTGAACTGCAGGGCAACCTCGTCTCGGCGATTCTCGCCAATGCGGTGCATTGCTTCAGCTACGCGTTGCTGATCATGGCGACGCAGCTCTATCGCTACGATTGGCGTCTCGACGATGCAGCGATGGTGTTCGGCGCCTCGCCGCTGCGCACTTTCTTCGAAGTGACGCTGCCGCTGATCTGGCCGGGCCTGCTCGGCGCCTTCATCGTCACCTTCATCATGGCCTTCAACAATCTGGAGATTTCGTTTTATCTGCTCGGCGCGACGCCGACCCTGCCCTCGGTCGCCTGGGGCGCGCTGCGCTACGGTGTCAAGCCGGAGCTCTATGCGTTGGCCACCGCGGTCAACCTCGTCGTGGTTCTCGGGCTCGGCATCATGTTCGTGCTGATGTTCACCGGCAAGGCCACCTTCGGCCACCGGCCCGAGCGGGAGCGCGCGGTCTGAAGCCGGAGCGGCAGGATCGGAGGTCGCAGGATTGGCATGGCTATTGCGTCGTCGCGCGCGAGAACGGTGATCGCGGAGTTGCGGACGTGTTGCTCGATGCGCTGGGCCTGAACCTGGAACGCCGGCCGGACGCCCCGCTGTATCGGCAGATCTATCACGGCCTCGCCGCCGAGATCACCGGCGGATCGATCAAGCCCGGCCAGCGCCTGCCCTCGACCCGCGACCTCGCCCAAGCGCTTGGCGTCTCGCGCAACACCATCATGCTCGCCTTCGAGCAGCTGGCTGCCGAGGGCTATCTGGAAGGACTGTCCGGCTCCGGCACCTATGTCTCGCGCCAGCCGCCGGCCGAGATCGTCGAGCCCTCGCCGCCGCGCATCAATCCGGCGATCCGGGCCGCCGGCAGTCTCGACCGCAGCGCCGAGTTCAGTGCCGGGCTCGCTGTAGAGGTCGGCGTCGAGCTCGGCGTCTCCCTCGCCCATGCGCCGGAAACCCTGCGCCACATGCGCCGCCCGGTGCCGTTCCGCTCCAACTTCCCGGCGCTCGATGCGTTTCCGGTGCAGCTATGGGCAAAGCTCGCCGCCGATCTCTATCGCAAGCTCGACGCCAACACCGCCAACCATTTGATGGGCGAGGGCGATCCGCAGGGCTACCAGCCGCTGCGCGCGGCGATCGCCGAGCATGTGTTTCTCGGCCGCGGCATCGAATGCACGGCGGAAAACGTCATCATTTTCGCCGGGGCGCAGCAGGCGGTCGATCTCGCCTGCCGGCTGCTGCTGATGCCGGGCGACAAGGTGGTGTGCGAGGATCCCGGCTATGACGGCATCTACGCCTCCGCCATCGCCACCGGCGGGGTGCCGGTGCCGGTGGCGGTCGATGCCGACGGGCTCGATATCGATGCGGCGCTGGCCCGCGCGCCGGATGCGCGCATGACCTATGTCTCGCCCTCCAAGCAGTTCCCGCTCGGAATGGCGTTGTCGCTCGAACGCCGGCATCGGCTGGTCGAATGGGCGGTGCACTCGGATGGCTGGATCATCGAGGACGATTACGACAGCGAGTTCCGCTACGCCGGCCGGCCACTGCCCTCGCTCTACGGCATGGACCGCGCCGGCCGGGTGATCTATCTCGGCACCTTCAGCAAGACGCTGTTCCCCGCCTTGCGGCTGGGCTTCGCCATCGTGCCGGCGACGCTGGTGGAGGCGTTCGTCTCCGCCCGCACCGTGGTGGGGCGCTATTCGCCGATCCTCGAGCAGGTGCTGGTCGCTCGCTTCATGAAGGAGGGCCACTTCGCCAGCCATGTCCGCAAAATGCGCAAGCTTTATGCCCAGCGGCAGGAGTATCTGCTGGAGGCGGTGGCGTCCCTCCTCGGCGCCTACATGACCACCCGCCCGACCGATACCGGCATGGAAATCGTTGCCCAGCTCGCCCCCGGCATCAGCGCCCGGGCGCTCGCCAAGGCGGCGGCGCGCGAGGGGCTGGAGATCATGCCGCTGTCGCTGCTCGCCCGCAGCCCCGAGGTGGAGGTGGATGTCGACGACCACATCACCCTCGGCTTCAGCCCGTTCACCGCGCGGCAGATCGACGACGGCGTCGAGCGGCTGCGCGGCGTGCTCGCCGGCCTGACAGCACGAGACTAAACCCGCAGCACCGGCCGGCGGCGCGGCCTATTCCGGATCCGTCCGGTCGGCCCGCGCCAGCACCGCGTTGAGCAGGGTCTGCGCACCCGCGGCGCAATCAGCCGGGGTGGCGCTCTCGGCCGGGTTGTGGCTGAGGCCGTCCTTGCATGGCACAAAGATCATCGAGGTCGGTACCACGCGGGCGGCATAGACCGAATCGTGCCCAGCCCCCGAGACGATCTCCCGCGCGGAATAACCCGCCGCCGCGGCGCCGGCCGCCACCGCCGCCACGCAGCCGGCGTCGAACACCACCGGCGGGCTGTCCCATGTCCGGGTGAGCCGCACCGGCGTGCCCGCCAGATCCGGTCGCGCCAGCTCGGCCTCCACCGCCCGCTCCATCGCCTCGAGGGCGGCGGCCTCGGGATGGCGCAGGTCGAGGGTGAGGTGCACCTCGCCCGGCACCACGTTGCGCGAGGCGTGGACGACGCCGATCTCACCGACGGTGGCGACGCCGCCATGGGCGAGCCCGATACGGCGGAAGGCGAGGACAAGCTCGGCAGCGGTGGCGAGCGCGTCGCGGCGCAGTTTCATCGGCGTGGTGCCGGCATGGGCGGCGACGCCTTCCACCACCAGATCGTACCACCGCATGCCCTGCACGCCGGTGACGATGCCGATGGTGGTCTCCTCGTGCTCCAGTACCGGACCCTGCTCGATGTGCAGCTCGAACATCTCGGCGAACTTCACCGAGCCGACCGGTGCCGTTCCGGCATAGCCGATGCCTTCCAGCGCGGCGCCGAAGCGGATGCCCTGCGCATCCGGCCGCTTCAGCACGTCCTCGACGGCAAACGCGCCGGCATAAGCGCCGGAGCAGATCATCGCCGGCGAGAAGCGCGAGCCCTCCTCATTGGTCCAGTTCACCAGCATCAGCGGCCGGCGGGTGACGTAGCCGGCGGCGTCAAGCGTGCGCAGCACTTCGAGCCCGGCGAGCACGCCCAGGACGCCGTCGAACTTGCCGCCGGTCGGCTGGGTGTCGAGATGGCTGCCCATGGCGATGGGAAGCGCATCGGGATCGCCACCCGGCCGGGTGGCGAACATGTTGCCGAGCGCGTCCACGGTGACGGTGCAGCCGAGCGCCTCGCATTGCGCTCGCAGCCAGTCGCGCACCTGCCGATCCTCCTCGGTGAGGGTGAGGCGGCGGATGCCGCCATCCGGCGTGCCTCCGAAGCGGGCAGTTTCCATCAGGCTCGACCACAGGCGGTCGGCGTCGATCGTCAGGTTCGACACGGTAGGGCTCCCTGGCAGGCTCGGTCGCGGGCGGCTCCGAATCTCCGGAGCATAGCGGTTGGCGGCGTCAGCCGCGCGGGAAGGCGGTCTTGAGGAAGTTGCGGGTGCGCAGTTCCTTGGGATCGCTCATAAGTGCCTCGGCCGTGCCGGTCTCGACCACCCGCCCCTGGTCCATGAACACCACCCGGTCGCCGACGTCGCGGGCGAAGGCGAGCTCATGGGTGACGACAATCATGGTCATGCCGCTGGCGGCGAGGTCGCGCATCACCGCCAGCACCTCGCCGACCAGTTCGGGATCGAGCGCCGAGGTCGGCTCGTCGAACAGCATCAGCTTCGGCTGCATGGCGAGCGCGCGGGCGATGGCGATGCGCTGCTGCTGGCCGCCCGACAGCTCGGAGGGATAGGCGCCCGCCTTGTGGGCCAGCCCGACCCGGTCGAGCAGCAGCATGGCGGCGTCGTGCACCTCGTCGCGCCGGCGCTTCAGCACCTGCACCGGGCCCTCGGTGACGTTCTCCAGCGCCGTCATATGCGGAAACAGGTTGAAGCGCTGGAACACCATGCCGGTCTTGCGTCGCTGGCGGGCGATCTCCTTGTCGTTGATCGGATGCAGCGCGTCGCCGACCCGGCGATAGCCAAGCAGTTCGCCGTCCAGCCACAAACCGCCGCTGTCAAAGCTCTCCAGCTGGTTGATGCAGCGCAGGAAGGTGGTCTTGCCCGAACCGGAAGGGCCGATGATGCACACCACCTCGCCCGGCATGACGTCCATGGTGACATCGGCCAGCGCCTGGTGGCCGCCGAATTTCTTGCCCACCTTCACCGCCGAGACGATGGGCGTGAGGCTCACATCGATCATCGCGCGCCTCCGCTGCCGAAGCCGCGCCCGAAGCGCCGCTCCAACGCCCGCTGGCCGAGGGTGAGCACCGTCACCACCACCAGGAACCAGAAGGTCGGCACCATCAGAAGCTCGATCACCTTGGCATTCGAGTAGTAGATGTCCTGGGCGCTGCGCACGATGTCGCCGAAGCCGATGATCGAGGCCAGCGCGGTCATCTTCACGAGGCCGATGAACTCGTTGCCGAGCGGCGGCACCACGATGCGCATCGCCTGCGGCAGGATGATACGCCGGAGCGCCGTGCCATTGGTCATGCCCATCGCCTTGGCAGCTTCATATTGCCCGCGGTCGACCCCGAGCATGCCGGAACGGATGATCTCCGACACGTAGGCTCCCTCATTGAGCCCGAGGCTCAATATGGTCGCCACCGCCGGGGTGATGATCACGACGGTCTTGAACTCGATGAGGCCGGGAATGCCGATGACGGGAAATACCAGCGCCAAGTTGAACCAGATCAGCAATTGCAGGATCACCGGCGCGCCGCGAAAGAACCAGGCGTAGAAGATCGCCGCACTCTTCAGCACCGGATTGGCGGAGGCATGCGCCACCGCACAGGCGAGCCCGATGGCGATGCCCACCGCCATGCAGACGAAGGACATCCACACCGTGTTGAACAGCCCCCACAAGATGGTCGGCCAGAACAGGAATTCCCACGTCGTCGCCCAGTCGATCTTGCCGTGAGCAAAAGCGCGGACCAGCAGGAAGGCGAGAAAGAGGATCGCGACGATGGCCGCGATCCGTCCGTAGTGCGGGCGCCTGACATGGCGGAGGCGCGCTATGTCAAGCTCCTCCGCCATGGTCGGCCCCCCGCGCGCGATATCGGCGAGGGGGGTGGCGCTCACGGCTGCGGTCCGGCGTTGACGGTGACGTCCTTGTAGCTGGAGATGTCGAGCTTCCATTTCTTGATCAGCTGGTCATAGGTGCCGTCAGCGATCACCTGCTTCAGCGCGTAGACGAAGGCGTCGCGCAGCACGACGTCGGTCTCGCCCTTGTTGAAGGCCATGCCCATCAGCGCCAGCGAGATCGGCTCGCCGAGGATCATGAAGGTGCCCGGCTCGGTCTGCACGATGGTCGGCACCGCTTCCAGGCCCTGCACGCCGGCGACGATGCGGCCGGTCTTGAGATTGGTGATCTGCTGGCCGAGATTGGTGTCCAGGATCACCGTGATCGGCTCCTTGCCGGCGCAGATCTTGTCCGAGAACGCCTTGATGGTGTCGGGATAGGAGGTGCCGCGGACGCTGGAGACGGTCTTGCCGCACAGGTCCTCCAGCTTCTGCACCTCCTTGTTGTCGGCCAGCGAATAGAACTGCGCGCCGGCCTTGAGATAGTCGATGAAGTCGAACATCGCGCGGCGCTTGGGCGTGTCGTAGAAGCCGCTCATGATCATGTCGACGCGGCCCGACTGCAGCGACGGCGTCATCTGTTCGAAGGCGCCGTCCTGATGCTCGATGGTGACGCCGAGCACCTTGCCCATCGCCCGGATCAGGTCGATGTCGAAGCCTTCGAGCTCGCCAGCGGTGTTGCGCACCTCGAGCGGCGGGTAGGCTGCCTCGATGGCGACGCGCACCACCTTGCTCTTGGCGATCTCCGGCGGCAGCGCCTGTGCCGAGGCAGTCGAGGCGACCGCGACCTGGCCGACCAGACCGAGCGTCGCGAGCACTGTAAGGATGGTCCTATTAAGCATCGAAGTCCCCTGTTGTCTGGAAGGTGGCCTTTGGCCTTGTTCGGAAGGAAGGGTTCGGCACTCAGCGGCTCGGCCGTACCGCCTGCGGCACGGGCTCGGGCCAGAAGGGCAGGCGCTCGACGCTCGGCGTCCACTCGCCGCGCGCGATCACCTCGTTAATGTGCGCCGCCATCTCGGCGAGGGTAGCGAACCACACCCCACCCTTGGCCTGCATGTGCTCGATCAGCTCGACCATCGCCTCGGCGCGCGCCAGGCGGCCGGAGACGAAGGGGTGCCAGATCGCCGCCCACAGGCCGCCATGGTTCCAGGCAGCGTCGAACTCGGCACGGAACACCTCCATCGCCCGCGCCGGCGACTGAATCGTCATCCCCATGTTGAATTCCTTGAGGTTGACGTATTGCGGCCAGTCGTCGAGCGGATGGTCGGAAGGCAGCTCGAGCAGGCGCCCGCGGGCACCTTCCAGCAGATAGGGCACGTCGTCGCCGGGCAGCGAGGCGTCATAGGTGAAGCCGTGTTCGATCAGCAGGTCGAGCGTGTGCTCGGAGAAGGCGCCCGAGGGGCAGCGATAGCCGACCGGCGGCTTGCCGGTAACCTTCTCGATGGCGGCGATGCCGAGCTCCAGCACCTTGCGTTCGTCCGCCGCCGCCAGCTGGTTCGGCCGCTCGTGCAGCCAGCCGTGATGGCCGAGTTCGTGGCCTTCCTCCAGCAGCGCCTCGATGGCGGCCGGATAGGTCTCGATGCACCAGCCGGGTACGAACACCGTCTGCTTCATGCCGAAATGCTTCCAGATCCGGGCGATGCGCGGCACCGCCACTCGCGCGCCATAACGCAGCGAGGAGGACAGGCTGATCCGGCGGGCGGAATCCTGCGGGTAGTAGAGATGCAGCAGGCTTTCGGCATCGAAGTCGAACGAGAAGCACACCGCGCAACGGGCGCCGTTCGGCCAGGGGGGAGGATTGTCGATCAGCTGAAGCATGCACCACACTCGAGATCACGGCGCGCCGGGCGCGCTGGCAGGGGGAGATCGACCTGTGCCCGCCAAACGCCGGCTGCGACCGAACGGCCGCCGGCAGCGAGGACCGGACCCGTGGTCTCACGAAGCCCATGGCCACCCGACCGGCACGTCGTATAATTCGGTCTAGGAATTTTATCGTCAACTCTATTTTTAGAGCAGAATATATATCGCCACGGCGGTGCGGCTCGGCTAAAAAGAGCGACGTTTCGGGAAAGGTCGAGAAAATGGCCGGCGGCAGCCTAAGAGAAAAGCACAAGCGGCGCAGGGCTGAACAAGTTTTGGACGCGGCAGAGCGGCTGTTCAGCCAGAAGGGCTACGAAGCCACGCGGATCGAGACCATCGCCGAAAAGGCCTCAGTGGCGCCGGCGACGGTCTACAACTACTTCGCCACCAAGCCGAACCTGCTGATGGAGCTGGCGTTGCGCCATGTGCACGCCGCGCTGCCGGAGCGGCGCAGCTTCATTCGCAACCTGCCGGAGGACCCGGTGGAGGGCATCCTCGCCTTCGAGCGGCTACTGGCCGAGCAGGCGATGCGCCACCTCTCGCGCGAGTGCTGGCGGGTGATCATGTCAGCGCAATATCTGGAGCCGGATGGTCGCGCCAGCCGCACCGGCGCCCGGCTCAACACGCTGATCAAGCGCCACTATATCCGCCTGATCCGCACCTACCAGCAGCGCGGCCGCCTCGATCCCAGCGTCGATCCCATCGCGCTGTCGGACCTGATCGTCGGCGTCACCACCTTCGACTTCGGCAACTTCGTCGCCCGGTCGAGCGGCACGGTGGAGGAAATGCTGGCACAGGGCGCGCGCAACATCCGCTTCATCCTCAGCCAAATCCTCCGCGAGCCCGCTGCCGATCCTGTGTAAGGCCTCGGATAAATTTGGAGTCAACTCTAAATTTATATTGCAACGCGGTCGCCCCGCTCCTAGGCTTCCTACCCGAGCGCCGTTGCGGTGCGTGACAGCATGACGATGCCGGGAGCCTGACGTGGGTGCGATCACCGAGAACGAATGGCGCTACAACCAGTTGATCAAGCAGTTCCCTTCCGAGCCCGAGCCGGCTTTCGAGGATGAGGAGCAGCTGACCCGCTGGTGGGGGCGCAAATGGGGCTGCACCAACGATGTCGGCAAGCTGCGGGTGGTGCTGATGCACCGGCCCGGCGAGGAGGTGAACGTCGTCGACACCGCCAGGCGGCTCGACAGCAACGCCTTCGGCGACACCCAGGCCGGCTGGTACTGGCGCGGCGACGAGCCGCCGGACCTGCCGGCGATGCAGGCCCAGCACGACGGCTATGTCGCGGCGCTACGCGCCGAGGGCGTCGAGGTGGTGTTCATCGATGCGCCGGCGCCCGGCCGGATGAAGACCTGCTACACCCGCGACGCGGTGGTCGGCATCGGCGGCGGCGCCATGGTGATGCGGCTCGGGCCGCGCATCCGCCGCGGCGAGGAGCTTCCCGCCACCCGCACGCTGGCCAAGATCGGCTGCCCGATCCTGCGCACCATTTCCGGCACCGGCGTCGCCGAGGGCGGCAGCTTCTGCTGGCTCAACTCCAAGGTCGCCGCCACCGGCGTCTCCTCGCGCACCAATGACGAGGGCGCGCGGCAGATCGAGGAAGTGATGCGCTCGCAGGGCGTCGAGCTGATCAAGGTGCCGCTCACCGGCTACCGGCTGCACATAGACGGCCTGTTCGTGATGATCGGCCCTGACCTCGCCATCGCCAACTTCACCCTGCTGCCCTACTGGTTCATCGAGCGGCTGAACGAACTCGGCATCCGGCTGATCGAGATCCACCACGAGGATGATGGCGCGATCATCAACTCGCTCGCCATTGCCCCCTACCGCATGATGATGCCGGAGGGAGTCTCCGGCTACACCATGGACCGGCTGGCGCTGGCCGGCGTCGAGGTGATCACCGTGCCCTATGACAAGGTGATCTCCGGCGGCGGCGGGCTGCACTGCTCGACAGCTCCGCTGATCCGCGACGAGGTGTGACTATGGCGGATCACCACCCGGCTGGCGACTGGAGCGCGGCGCAGGCGGCCGCCCTCGCCTATCTCCACGAGAAGCAGGCGGATTTCTCCGCCGACCACATGACCATCTGGAACCTGCACGAGCCGTCCTGGCGGGAGTACAAGTCCTCCGCCTGGTACATGGACCGGCTGGAGGCGGAAGGCTTCACGGTGGAGCGCGGCACGGCCGGCATGCCGACCGCCTTCCGCGCCCACTGGTCGAACGGGCCGGGTCCGGTGATCGCCGGCTATGCCGAATATGACGCGGTGCCCGGCCAGACTCAGGCGCCGGTGCCCTACCGCGCCCCGCGCCCCGGCGAGAGCCCGCGCGCCGCCGGCCACACCGATCCACATTCGGCCCTGGGCATGGGGTCCTTTGCCGGCTTCCTTGCCGCCAAGCGGGCGATGGAGCTGCACGGTATCGGCGGCACGCTGGTCTATTTCGGCGAGCCGGCGGAGAAGATGTGCGGCGCCAAGCCGGTGCATGCTGCGCATGGCTTCTATGACGGGCTGGACGCCTCCTTCAGCTTCCACCCGCACAGCTTCCCGGCGCTGACCAATGGCTGCTTCTGGGAGACCACAAGCGCTCCCTATTGGAGCCGCGTCTACACCTTTGAGTGTGAGAATCCGGAGATGTGGCAGAACGAGGCGGCCGGCGGCACGGTGAGCCATGTGCATGCCATGGCGCGGGCGCCGGGCGCCATCGACGCGGTGTGCCTGATGTACACCAACTCGAAGATGATGAAGGAATCCATGCTGCCCCATTCGGGCTCGTGGACGCTCAACGAGTTCATCCCCATCGCCGGGCAAGCCACCGCCGACAATATCGCCCCCGGCATTGGCCAGATCCAGTATTCCATGCGTGCGCCGAACCTCGCCATGTGCGAAGCCGCCTTCGCGGTGCTGGACCGCAACGCCGACCATATCGCGGCGATGACCCATTGCACTGTCACCAAGGCGTGGATCACCAAGACCCGCGCCGGCTTGCCCAACACCGCGATGGCGAAGCTGACCTTCGGCAATTTCGAAAAGCTCGGCGCGCCGGTGTGGAGCGAGGAGGCGAAGGAGTTCGCCCGCCAGCTGCAAGCCGGGCTCGGGCTCGAGCCGATGGACGAGCCGTTCCTCACCGGCATGGAAAAGCTGACACCGCCCTGGGAGGCGGAGGAAGCATTCCGCGCCCAGCTTCCGGCCTGGCAGCTGAACTACGCCGCCGACGACTATGTCGACTACACCTGGCACGCGCCGACGGTGCGGCTCTATGTAGCGCGCCCGACCCTGCAGCCGCCGGAGCCAGGCTACCGCTACCCGGAATGGACCCGCAACGCCATGGGCGGAGTGCCGGCCTGCATCGATCCGATGTGGAGCAAGGCCGCCGCGGTCATCGCCACCACCATCCTCGAATTGATGACCGATCCGGCGGCGTTGGCGGCGATCCAGGCCGAGTTCCGCGAGCGCACCGGCGGCGGTGTCGGCGGCACCAAATGGGTGGCACCGCTGCTGCCGGCCGATTTCGCGGCGCCCATCGGCTATCGCTGGCCGGAATATGTCGACACCCCGCGCGGGCGGGAATGGAGCGTGCCCTGATGGCGCGGCCTCCGGCGGGGACGAGCGTGCGGATGAGCGTCTCGGAGGCAGTCGACAGCCGCGTCTCCGCCCGCGCTTTTCTCGATCGGCCGGTGCCTCGCACCCTCGTCGAGGATATTCTGCGCCGGGCGGCGCGAGCGCCTTCCGGCGGCAATCTCCAGCCCTGGCTGGCACGCCTCGTCGAAGGCGAGGAGATCGCTGCGCTGAAGACGCGGATGCGCGCCCGCGTCGCCGAGCTGCCGGACGGCGAGCCGATGGCGCATGGCTTCTACCCGCCGACGCTAAAACCCGCCTATCTCGCCCGCCGCCGGCGCAATGGCGAGATCCTCTACGGCGCGCTCGGCATCGACCGCCGCGATCCGGTCGCCCGCAAGGCGTGGATCGATGAAAATTTCCAGTTCTTCGGCGCCCCCGCGGGCGTCCTGCTGTTCATCGAGCGCAGTTCGACGCCGTATCAGTGGATCGATCTCGGCATCTATCTGCAGACCGTGCTGCTGCTTCTGCGCGAGGCCGGGCTCGATGCCTGCCCGCAGGCGGATTGGGCGATGTACGCGGCGACGGTCGCGGCGTTTCTGGACGCGCCGCCCGACCTCATGCTCATCTGCGGCATCGCCATCGGCCATGCCGATCCGAACCGCCCGGAGAATTTTGTCCGCACAGAGCGCGACGACCCGCTCGCCGCCTTCGCCATAAGCTGACCCGCCGCCCTCGCCTGCCTCGGAGCCGCCCATGCCGATCCCCGCCCAACCGCCCGTCCCGCCCACCCCGGACCATCAGCCCACCGAACAGGAGCTGCGCGAGGACCTCGCCGCCGCCTACCGGCTGATCGCCCATTTCGGCATGTCCGACACGGTGTTTACCCATCTCTCGGTGCGGCTGCCGGGCGATGGCCACCGCTTCCTGGTCAATCCCTATGGCCTGCTGTTCGAGGAGATCACCGCCTCCTCGCTGGTGGTGGTGGACGCCGATGGCGAGCCGGCGCAGGCCACCGCCTGGCCGGTGAACCCGGCCGGCTTCGTCATCCACTCGGCGGTGCATCGCGAGCGGCACGACGCTGCCTGCGTGATGCACACCCACACGCTGGCAGGCATGACGGTGGCGGCGCAGCAGGGCGGACTCCTGCCGCTCAACCAGATGAGCATCGAGTTCTACGACGAGGTCGGCATCCACGATTACGAGGGCATCGCCGCCGACGACAACTTGAGCGAGCGCGAGCGGCTGGTGCGCGACCTCGGCACCGGCCATGCGCTGATCCTGCGTAATCACGGCCTGCTCACCGTCGGCGCCACCGTCGCCGAAGCGTTCTACTGGATGTATTATCTGGAACAGTCCTGCCGTATCCAGGTGGCGGCGCAATCGACCGGCGTACCGCTGTCGATTCCGCCAACCCAGGTGGTGGCACGCACCGCCAAGCAGTTCGGCGGCGAGACCAACAAGGGCTGGCTGCCCTGGCAGGCGCTGCGCCGCAAGCTCGACCGCGACCAGCCGGACTACCGCTCGTGAGCGCCGGAGGCGATCCCGTGACGGCGCGCATGACCGGCGGCGAGGCTGTCGTCGACGCCTTGAAGGCCAATGGCGTCGAGACGCTCTACGCCATTCCCGGCATCCAGCTCGACCATCTGTTCAACGCGCTCCATGGCGTGCAGAACTGGCTGACCATCGTCAATGCCCGCCACGAGCAGGGCGTCGCCTACATGGCGCTCGGCCATGCGCAGTCGACCGGCGAACCGGGTGTCTACGTTTGCGTGCCCGGCCCCGGCTTCCTCAACACCGCCGCCGCACTGTCCACAGCCTATGCGGTGCGCGCACCGGTGCTGGCACTGATCGGCCAGATCGCCTCCACCGCCATCGGGGTCGGCGGCGGCGAGCTGCACGAGTTGCCAGACCAGACCGCCATCGTGAAGGGACTGACGCGCTGGAATGGCATCGCCCGCACGCCGGAGGAGATCCCGGCGCTGATGGAGACCGCCTTCGCCAAGCTGAAGGCCGGCATCGCGCCGGTAGCGGTCGAGCTGCCGGCCGACGTGCTGAAGGCGGCGGCCGAGCTGCCGCCGGCCCGGCCCGCCGTCGCCGCGCCGCCGCGCGCGCCCATCCCCCATGCCGTCACCCGCGCTGCGGCCCTGCTCGCGCAGGCCAAGGCGCCGCTGATCGTCGTCGGCTCCGGCGCCTATGGCGGCGAGGCGGCGCTCACCCGCCTCGCCGAACATCTGGAAGCGCCGGTCGTCGCCCATCTGCAGGGACGCGGCGTGCTACCCAGTACGCATCCGCTGGCGGTCGGTTTCGCAGAGGGTCAGAAGCTCTGGGCCGAGGCCGATGTGGTACTCGCTATCGGCACCCGTTTCCACGAAGCGCGGCGCAACTGGGGCGAGCGTGCCGGGCTGCGCGTCATCCGCGTCGACACCGACCCGGCGCAATTTTCCCGCGGCCTCCCGCCGGAGATCGCCATGGAGGCCGACGCCCCACTCACCCTAGCCACCCTCGGCGAGGCGGTCGCCGCCGGCCCGGCGAAGAGCGGGCGCGCCGAGACGATCGCCGCGCTGAAGACGGAGATCGCCCAGGCCTTCGCCACCCGCCTGGCACCGCAGATGGCTTATGTGCGGGCGCTGCGCACGGTTCTGCCGGCCGATGCCCGCATCGTCGCTGACTACACCCAGATCGGCTACGTCTCCACCGCCGCCTTTGACGTCGCGGCGCCGCGCCTTTTGCTTACGCCGGGCTATCAGGGCACGCTCGGCTTCGCCTATGCCACCGCGCTCGGCGCCAAATCCGCCAATCCCGAGGTGCCGGTGGTGGCGCTGTGCGGCGATGGCGGCTTCCTGTTTACCGGCAACGAACTCGCCACCGCCGTACAGCACGGCATCGCGGCCATTGGGGTGGTGTTCGTCGACGGCGCCTATGGCAATGTCCGGCGCATGCAGGAAGAGCTTTATGGTGGCAAGGTTGTCGCAACCGGCCTCACCAACCCGGACTTCGTGCGCTATGCCGAGAGCTTCGGCGCCAGGGCGCGCCGAGCCGAAGGCCCGGAAGCCTTCGCCGCGGCGCTGGAATGGGCGATGGCCGAGACCGGCCCGACGCTAATCGAGGTGCCTGTGGCGACGTTCCCCGACCCGTGGGACCTGCTCGAACCCTGATCCCGTCAAGAGTGCTGCGGAAGGCTTCCCACGCGGACGAAAATGGCCGGGCCACTCGCGGGCCCGGCCGTCGCGCGTCAGGCTGCCGCCGCCGGATCGGTTACCTGGTGGTCGTACGGGTCGCCCTTGGTCACCGAGGGCACCACCTTCACCGTGCCGTCGGCGGTCACCGTGAAGCCGCGCACGCCGGCATAGGAGATGGCGTTGTCCTCGAGCAGCTTTTGCGCCACATCCTCCTGGCCGGCCGGCACATAGACGAAGAAGTGCTTCACATGGGTGGGGGTGTCGTTGTCGGTCAGCTCCGAGCCGGCCTTGAGATAGGGCAGCGCCTGCGGGCCGATATTCATCTCCACCTCGCCGAGCTCGCGCACGCGGCCGGTCTTGTCGGTGATGACGATGTCCGGATAGTGGTCGCCGGCCGGGGTCGGGATCGCGATCCTGGCTTC
Organism: Ancylobacter sp. 3268; assembly: GCF_031456575.1. NCBI lineage: Bacteria > Pseudomonadati > Pseudomonadota > Alphaproteobacteria > Hyphomicrobiales > Xanthobacteraceae > Ancylobacter > Ancylobacter sp. 3268. Next base: position 4,011 of record NZ_JAVDUX010000021.1, on the reverse strand, counting down.
CGGCACGTTGGTGGTGGTGACATAGCCTTCCGGCCAGGTGGTCTGGCCCGGGAAGGGAAAGCGGTACTTGGCGATGTAGTTCACCACGAGGTCGTGGGTTTCCTTCGACATGCTTGTCTCCTGTTGCGAAGGGGGAAGGAAGGGGGCGAAGGGAAGCGCCGGCAGGGCCGCCAGCTCGCCGGGGGACAACTCCCCTGCGGCGGAGGTGCCGGCGGCAGCGGCGGCGCGGCGGCTCTCCAGCAGCACCGCCTGCACGCCGGAAATGACGACCAGCACCGCGCCGAGGGTGACGAGCGCGGTCGGCACGTCGCCGAACATCAGGTAGCCGAGCACGAAGCCCGGAATAAGCGCCGCATATTCCAGCACCGCGATGAGATGCGCCGGGATGCGCCGTGCTGCCTCATAAAGGGTGAACTGGCCGACGCCGCCGATCATGCCGATCAGCGCGATGCCGAAAATATCAGCCGCCGAAAGCTGCCAGTCGGCGAAAGGCAACTGCGCCGCCGCCGCCAGCACGAACACGCCATTGACCACCGTCACCTGCACCAGGCTGCTCTCCTCGCTCGCCATCGAGCGCAGCATCAGCAGTGCGGCCGCCCACAGCGCGGCGGAGGTGAGCGCCAGCGCCACCGCGGCAGAGAGCTCGAAGCGCACCATCCCGCTTGCCAGCACCACGCCAAGGAAGCCGACGCCGATCGCCAGCCAGTGCCGCCCACTCGGCCATTCGCCGAGCACTGGACCGGAGGCGACAGCGACGAAGATCGGCGAGACGAAGTACAGCGTCACTGCCTGGGCCAGAGGCAGCGTCGCCAACGCCTGGTAAAACGCGGTCCAAGCGGCGAACATCACCAGCGCACGGATCACCATTGTCCGCTTCAGCCGCGACCGAAGGACCCGTCCCGCTACCTTGCCGCGCCCGAGCGCGAGGGCGAGCGCCATCACCGTGAAGCTGCGCACCAGCAACACCTGCGCCACCGGCAGCTCCTCGATGAAGCGCTTGGTGAGCGCGTCCTGCAACGGCAGCAGCACATTGGCGGCCATGACGCAGCCGACCGCGAACAGGAACGCGACGCCCCCGACGGCGGGTGCAGCAGCGGTCCCGCCGCGTTGCGCGCGACCGGCGGTCATTCGGCATATCCTTCCGACGTGCTCATCGACGGGCGTCCAATCCGCAGGACCGGCAGCTCCCACGAATGGGGCCGATGAAATTTATATCCAACTCTATTTTTGGAGTTTGCTTTGCGAATCTTTCGTCGTCAATGGGGATCGGCACGATCCTCGCCGCGGTTTCCTCGACACGCGACAAAGCCGGCTGGACAAAGGCTATATGCGGGCATATACACGTACTATGTCGACGCTTTGCCATTGCACCATTCTGCGCCGGGCTACCCGCAAGCTGAGCGCGGTCTATGACCTGGCGCTGGAGCCTTTCGCCATCAACATCGCGCAATATTCGCTGCTGCGGGCGATCGCGCGCGAGCAGCCGCTGAGCCTGACGACGCTGGGGCGCCGCACCGAGCTCGATCGTTCCACGGTCGGACGCAATGTGCGGGTGCTGGAAAAGCTCGGCCTGGTGGTCACCCGCAGGAGCGAGGACGACCAGCGCGAAGCCGTCGTCTTATTGACCGCGCAGGGCGCCGACACCATCCACCGGGCGTTTCCGGCTTGGGAGAACTGCCAGCGCGACATCGAGGCGAAACTCGGCGCCGGCAAGATCGATACGTTACGCACCCTCCTCGATTGCATCTGACTTTGCGCCGATATACGGGCATATACCCGGAGAACAATGCCATGAGCTTTCAGTCCACCGGCTCCTCCGCGGCCGGCACTTCTGCCGCCGATGCCCCGATGGTGCCGGCGTTCTTCGCCCGGCGCGGCATTCACTATGCATGGGTGATGGTCGCCGTCACCTTCCTCACCATGCTGGTGACGGCAGGCGCCGTCGGCGCGCCCGGTATACTCATCGGCCCGCTGGAACGCGAATTCGGCTGGGCCACCGCCGACATCTCCTCCGGCTTTGCCATCCGGTTGGTGCTGTTCGGGCTGATGGGCCCGTTCGCTGCCGCCTTCATGAACCGCTTCGGACTGCGCCCGGTCGCCACCGTCGCCCTCGGCCTGATCGGTGCAGGGGTATTCGGCTCCTTCTTCATGACCAGGATCTGGCACTTGATGCTGCTCTGGGGGGTGGTGGTCGGTTTCGGCACCGGGCTCACCGCCATGGTGCTCGGCGCCACGGTGGCGACGCGCTGGTTCGTGCAGCGGCGTGGCTTGGTGGTGGGTCTGCTCACCGCCTCGACCGCCACCGGGCAGCTTGTCTTCCTGCCGCTGCTCGCCCAGCTCACCGACACGCTCGGCTGGCGGAGCGCCCTCTCGATCGTGCTCGCCATGCTGCTGGTGGCCGCCGCAGCCGTACTCGTCCTGCTGCGTGACCGGCCGTCGGATATTGGGCTGCTTCCCTATGGGGCCAGCGAGCCGCCGCCCCACCTCGCCCATCCCACCACATTCAGGGCCATGCTCGCCTCGCCGCTGCTGGCGCTGCGCGATGCTGCGAAGTCGCGCACCTTCTGGGTGCTGTTCGCCACCTTCTTCATCTGCGGTGCTTCGACCAACGGCCTGGTGCAGACCCATTTCGTATCATTGTGCGGCGATTACGGCATGGCGGCGGTTACCGCCGCCGGCATGCTGGCGCTGATTGGGGTGTTTGATTTCATTGGCACCGTCGGCTCAGGCTGGCTGTCCGACCGCTTCGACAGCCGCTGGCTGCTGTTCTGGTATTATGGGCTGCGCGGCTTGTCACTGCTCTACCTGCCGTTCAGCGATTTCAGCTTCTACGGCCTGTCGATCTTCGCGGTATTCTACGGCCTCGATTGGGTCGCCACCGTGCCGCCGACGGTGAAGCTCGCGGCTGATAAGTTCGGCGACCGGGCGAATCTGGTATTCGGCTGGATCTTCGCCGGCCACCAGCTCGGCGCCGCCTCCGCCGCCTATGGCGCCGGCTTCAGCCGCACGTTTTACGCGACCTATCTGCCGGCCTTCTTCGTCGCCGGCGTGCTGTGCCTGGCAGCTGCGCTCGCCATCGTCGCGGTGCGCGAGCGCAGCCCACGCCGCGCTATGGCGGCGCGCTGAGCCGCACCGGCCTGCTCCCCCGAACATCTCCTCCCGGCAGCGGGACACCGATGGCAGCACTGCGAGGAGAACGAGCGCAGCCGGCACGGCCAAAGGCGTCAGGCCAACCGGCTTATGGACGAAGTTCATGGCGTCGCCATAGGCTACCAGCATGGCGCGGCGAAATTTCTCGTCCAGTTCGTCCGGACGATAAAGGAAGAGCGGCGGCAGCACGCAGCCAAGGCGCGGGATCGCTGATCGATCAACCCAGCTGCCAACGGCGCCACCACGGCGAACGGCGAATTATTTCACCGGTCCTCGATCAGTCGAACAGGACCACCGTCACCGGCTGACGGTAGGGCATATGCAGGTTCGACACCTGGTTGGCGATCAGCAACAGATTGCTGTTCTGGAAGATTGAATTACCGATCCACATCGAGCACACCACGTTCCAGCACATCTGGCCGCTGGGTTACCGCCTGCGGGCCCGGCGAGTTGCCGTGGAGATTGTCGTTCCGACCATCGACGCCGCGGGCATCCCTAGGGGTAAACGTGGGTGCGAAGGGAGTTCTGCACAGCCGCAATCTTAGCACTCCCCGGCGCCACTCGCCCCTCGGATGCTCTCATTTCGAAGCGCTCGAAGGCAGGGAGATTTCGTCTCAGCATGCAGAAGCAAGGAAGGTCAGCGGCGCAACGAGGTGATCGGCGGCGAGCCGGTGGATGAGGCGGAGGCCTTTGCCGGGGTGGTAGTGTCTGGGGCGTCGGAATCGGACCCGGTGTCGTCTCGCTACCAGGGGGGGACGTTCTGCGGCGCCGGCTATGACCGGGATGGGTTTGCGCCGGACGAGGTATTTGTCTGGCGCGGCGGGAGCGGGAAGGGCTAGGCGGCGGGGACTGTGGCCGGTG
>NZ_JAVDUX010000020.1:0-105991 GCF_031456575.1 Ancylobacter sp. 3268 | reverse complement strand
GACGCCTATTATGGCGGGCTGGGCTACGACTACGCGATACTGGAGGAAGGCGGCGGGGTGGATTACTTCGTCGACTGGAACGTCACCCGCGACCGGGTGGTGTTCGACAGCGCGATCTTCTCCTCGATCGGCGCGGCAATGGACGCGGCGTTCCAGAACGGCACCGACGTGGTGATCTGGGACGGCAGCGACGGCATCGTCTTACAGAACGCCAAGCTGGCCCAGCTGACGACGAGCAATTTCCTGATCACCTGAGGGAGAATTTTCCAGAGCCTCCCAAGTTGGATCAGCAATACGCAGGTACACAAGCTCGAGCGGCAAATGGGAGGCACATTGTGCGGACCAACCGCATTTTCTCTTCGGCGGATTATCTCTGAATAAGACGGTGTAACGCTCCGGCCCCCGAAGCCTACTCCGCCGCTGACTGACGTGAGCGCCTGTTGGCAGCCGCCTTCAACCCGCCGAGTCTGCCCATCTTTTGCATGATGGCGCGCTCGCGGGCGTCCACCGTCGGATTGCGCAGGGCGGTGAGCTTGAGCGCCTTCCGGCCGTCGTTGGGCTTGATGATGATGGAGTAGCCGTCCGGGAATAGCGCCGTCATGACCAGATCTAGCGTGGGCCAGCTGGCCTGGCGACCGGACGGTGTGTCCGGGTGCAGCATCTTCGGGGTGTAGCCGTCCTGCACGCCGCTCAGGTCATCGCACCGGCACATGGGCAGGCCGAGGCGGCGGATCCGATCGTGCAGCTGTGCAGCCAGCGCGCGGTACATATGGCTCACCGCCGGGCGCCGCGGCTCGGCGGTCGTGCTGGCAGCAGCCTCGTCCTTTGGTTCGGGCGGGGGGCTGTCAAACACGTCGGGTGCGCACCTTTGAGCGGAACGGTGCGACCATGGTCGGCCCGCTGCAATGGGCACAACGCACAGCAGCACCGAGCTCGGTCAGGGGCACCGTCAGCGCCTCCGCCGCCAGGGGGGCAATGTCGTGATGCTCCGGTCGGCGGCAAGCCGGACACCAGATCGACAGCCGATTGATGCCGTGGGTGACGAGGCGCGTCAGGGTTATAGGCGCCGCGGCGATCTCGCGCTTCGGCCTATGCTGAACACCACCGCGCAGGATCTCGCTCGGCGTGAAAGGCCGGAATGGCGAGCTCGATCGAGTAGCCGCCGCTGCGACGGCCGCGGGTCCAATCCAGCCTGGTCATCGGCGCCCCGGCAAGCTGAAGGCATCCGCAAGGCCGTGCTCGGCACGATCGAGCACCGTGCTCAACCAGAAGAGATTGTTGTATGGCGCCATCCGCCGCGCGAGATGCAGGTCGGTGGCACGCAGGTCGCCGGCGGCGACGGCGACGGCGCCCGATATCTGCGCCACGTCGCCGGCGAGATCGGCGGTCGGACCGCCGAGAACTCCGTAAATTTTGCGCGACTGATAGCGGCTGGCATATTCGCCGGTGAGCGCCGACAGACCGACATGACCGCGCGACAGCCGCTCCGAGATGCCGTTTGCCTCCATCAGCCAGCCGAGCGCGCCCGAGCGGTCGATGCCCTCGATCGCCCAGGTACAGGATCGTCCGACACATCCCGGCCATAGGTAGCGGATCGGATGCCGTAGGAGGCGGCGCCAGCCCAACCATCATCGGGAGCCCGCTCAGTGCATGCGCGTCGCGCTGCTGCAGCCCGGCGAGGAGGATGCGCTGAGTGGACGCGACGGCAAACCCCTTAAATTGCCCGACCAGCTTGCCGAGTTCGGTCGACATCCAGAGCGGCTTGTCCTGGACGGGCTTTATGATCACCCGGTCGACCTCGCGCACCAATGCGCCACGGAAGGCCTCGATGGCGCCGCGGTCGGCCCACGCCTCGGGGTTCGGCAGCCGCAGCTCGCGCACCGTGTCGCCACGGCCCTCGCGGGAGAACTCGGACCAGATCCGCTTCGTCATCGGTTGGTCGATGCCGCTGGTGGCGAGCTTTCCGATCTCGCGCGACGCCGCCGTGCCGCGCGAGGCCGCCCCGGCGGTATGCAACATGCCGTTCATGGCGATGAGCGACGTGACCTGCTGCATGGCATCAGTCCACGGCGCCATCAGGCTGACCAGGCCGAAGTTGCTGGACATGCCGTGGATGGCCCGCTCGAACTTCGAGGTGCGACCGTAATCGTCCATGAGATCCGCGATGGACAGCGCGCGGCTATCGAGCGCCATGTCGATGGCGGTGCCGGCGAGCTGCGCCTCGCGCCGGGCGATCGGGCGGATGTCCTTGAAGCCGGCGATGAAGGGGATCCAGCCGTCCCGGAAGGTGCGGACCAGGCCATATTCCATGACCGGGCGCCCGAGATCGGGGATCGACGAGATGGTCACGCCGCCCATGAGCCTGAGGTAATTCAGGTTCCGGGCGATGCGGCCGGCGCGCACCAGCAGGCCATTGGGATTGGACGGGAGGGCGTAGACGCCGCGGATGCGATCCCGCACCGCATTGAGGGTCTTGAGGTCGCGGTCGGCGGCGTTCGCGCGCCGTCGATCAGCGTCCGGCAAATTTGTGCAGGCTGTCCTCGCTCTCGCGCGCCAGCCGGAAGCCGGAGATGCCGTGGGTGCGGGCCGCATAGACCGCGACCGAGCCGATGACGAGCAGGCTGCACACGACGAGGGCGAACAGCGGTGACAGCCAGACAAGATAGGCGACGCAGCCGGCGATGACCGCGCCGGCAATCGCCAGCGGCGCGAAGAGGAAGGCGAGGTCGCTGACGGCGTCGCCGTCGCCGGTCAGCACCGGCATCAGGCGATGCGTCCGGTAGCGCTCCAGCGTGTCGATCGGCGCGGCGCCGATCTTTTCCGACAGGGAGCGGCGCAGGCCGGCGACCAGCCTCTGCCCCACGCTGTTGGTGACGACATCGGCCAAAGCCGTGCCGCCGAACGCCAGGAGGCACAGAAGCGCGAAGACAGGCAAGGTGCCGGTTTTGAGGTCGGCGCCGGTGAGCATCGCATTCGTCGTCGCCAGAAGCGCGACGGTGGTGACGCTCGCAAGCACGCCGAACAGGCCGGCGATGGCGAGCGGCCCGACAAAGGGGCGCATGAGCATGAGAAGCGAGGTCATCCGGCGCGCTCCGTTGGTGCCGGGCATTCCGGGCAGGTTTCGAAGCCGGTCAGCAGGCGGCGCAGGCAGCAGACGCGGCGGGAACGGTGGCGGTGATCATGGTCGGTCGGCCGGTAGAGCGTATGTCCGGCCAGCGGGTTGCGTCGGCCGTCAGTCCAGAGGCGCGATTCCAGAAGCAGATCGGCGTCCGCCGCCGCGTCGGCAGGCGCGCCGGGCAGATGTTCGGCGACGGCGGCGATGGCCTGAAGGCTTTCGGCGACATTGGCCCAGAGCAGGCGTCGCGAAAGCCGCATCTCCACCGCGAGCGCTTCGATCAGCGGTTCGAGGTGATCGAAGATCACCGGAGCGAAGCGCTCGAACGCATCGCCTTTCGCGCCGACGCCGGGCAGCAGCACGAAGCCGGTGCAGCTTCCGTCAGGTGCGAACAGCACGGTCACATCCTGCAGGGCGACAGGAAGGGCGAGGGCGCGGAAAAGGTCGGCGGCGAAGAGTGGCGGCAGCAGCGCCGCGACATAGATCTGGAACCACATGGAGACGATGGGGCGCCGGTCACAGCCCGGATAATGCGCGGCAAAGGCGTCGATCAGCGGCGCGACCAGCGTTCGGTCCGTCAGAGCGGTACCGGGCACGCCCCCGCCCGGACCCGGTGCCGGCCAAAAACAGGCGTTCACATAGGCATAGTTGCCGGCATGTCGAGGCGGCAGAACCTCCAGCGGGCACAGCTCCCTCGAGGCGTTCATGCCCGCCTCCGCAGCATGAGCCAGAGGAAATAGGGGCCGCCCGCGAGGCTCACGACGAGGCCCGCCGGCAACTGCCAGGGAAAGGCGAGGTTGCGGCCGAGCCAGTCGCCCAGCGCCATCAGCGTTCCACCGATCAGCATGGCGGCGACGCCTTGCATCCCCGGCCGGCCGAAGCCCTGGAGGCGCGCGGCATGCGGCGCGACGAGACCGACGAAGCTGAGCGGGCCCGTCACCAGCGTCGCCGCCGCCGTCAGCGCCGATACGAGGACGATGACGCCCAGCCGGCTGATGCGCACGGCAAGGCCAAGCGAGGCCGCCACCGGGGCGCCGAGCGTGAGAAGGGTGAGGGCGCGCGCGGTCAGCGGCAGCGTGACCAGCCCGGCGGCGGCTAGCGCCAGCGTCGCGACGGCCTCGCCGGAAGAGGCGAGATAGGTCGATCCCGCCATCATGCGCAGCAAAAGATCGAGCCGCGGATGGCCGCTGAGCATGATCAGGCCAAGGAACGCGCCGAGGATGGTGGTGAGCGCGACGCCGGTGAGCAGCAGGCGTTCCGGTGCGAAGCCCGAGCGGCGGGCCAGCAGCATCAGTAGGCCCGTCCCCGCTCCCGCGCCCGCAAAGGCCGCGCCGAGCACGGCGGGACGCTCGACCACCGGCGCGAGGATCACCAGCAGCGTGGCGCCGGCGGCGGCGCCGGAGGAGATGCCGAGCACTTCCGGGCTCGCCATGGGATTGGCGCTGACGCGCTGGATCATCATGCCGGCGAGGCCGAGCATCGCGCCGGCGCCGAAGGCACACAGGGTTCGCGGCCATCGCCAGCCCAGCACCGGATCGCCGGGCATGGCGAGCCACCAGCCGCTTCCTCCCCGCCCGAGCAGGAGCACCATGGCCAGCACGGAGATCATCGCGATGGCGAGCACGGCGATGCGGATGAGCGGCCTGCCAGGGGAGATCGGCTCCGCCTGCGTCGACACCGACCCGATATCCTTCAGGCGCGGCAGCAGCACCAGGAGCAGCGGCGCCCCGAACAGGGCGGTGAGCAGCCCGGTTGGCAGCGCCGCCCCGATCAGCCGATCCGCCAGTTGCGCGAACTGATCGGCGGGCCAGAGCAGCAGCGCACCCGTCGCCGCGCTGGCGAGCAGCCGCGCGGTGATCGTGCGTGCGCCGGCGAGCCGGGCGAGGGCAGGCGCGGCCAATCCGATGAAGGCGATGACGCCGACATTGGCGGCAACGGCCGCCGCGAGCGCGGTGGCGATGGCGAGCGCCGTGAAGCGGAGCGCGGTGACCGGCACGCCGAGGCTGCGGGCGCCGGCATCATCGAGGTCGATCGCCGCGAGGGACCGCCGCAGCAGGAGGCTGGCCGCGCACGTCGCCATGACGACCGCCGCCAGCGCCACCGTGCTTTGCCAGCCATTCTGCGCGAGAGAGCCTGCCTGCCAGAGGAACAGCGCGGTGAGGTGGTGATGCTCGAACAGCACCAGGACGCCGCCGGCGGCGCTGCAGCTCAGTCCGACGACGAGGCCGGCAAGGATGAGGGCGAGCGGCGAAAGCCGGTTCCGCCAGGCGATGGCGAGCGCCACTCCCGTGGCCGCGAGCGCTCCCGCGAGCGCTACCCAGAACGGGCCCGCCTCCAGCAGGAAGGGCGCGTAGAGCGTGGCAAAGGCGAGCGCCAGGCCGGCGCCCGTAGAAGTGCCCAGCGTCGAAGGCTCGGCGAGCGGGTTGCGCAGGACATGACCGAAGATCGCGCCCGACAGGCCGAGCGCGGCACCGGCCAGCAGGCTGACGGCGAGGCGCGGCAGCAGGCCGAAATGGAACAGCAACTCGGCCGCGTCCATGTGCGGCGCCAGCAACGCGCCGGCCCATCTGTCCGGCGATAGCCGGGCGGCGAACCCGCTGATCGTAAGTGCGATCCCGGCCGCCATAGCGAGGAGGATCAGCATCGCTCCCGTGGCGGGCGCCGCCGTCCGTTCGGCCATGTGCGCCGCCCTAGCCGGCATTGCCGGTATCGATCGAAGGATCGAGGGCGGCGGCGATGCGGCCGGCGAATGCGGCGAGCGTCGGCACGCCGCCCCAGACGCTCGCCGCCTTGACCAGCCGCACGCGCCCGCCCGCCACGGGCGGCAGGCTCTGCCAGAGCGGGCTGCCTGCGAGCTGCGCCAGCGTGCGCCGCGTCGATGCGCCGAAATCGAGCACGAGCACGGCGGCGTCGGGCCGGTCGGCGAGGTGTTCGATGCCGGCGATGATCCAGCCATAGGAAGGCATGGCCATCGGGCTGGCATTGCGCAGCCCAAGGCGGACCAACGCGTCGTCGAGCAGGCAGCCCGCGCCGTAGAGTTCCAGATGCCCGCCGCCGTCGACCAGCGAGACGAGGAACACCGGCGGGATGTCGAGGCGGGCGAGCCTGTCGCGGAGAACGTCGAGGCGCCGCTCTGCCACCTTGATCACCTCATGTGTCGCCTCTGCCCGCCCGAGTTCGCTGCCGACCAAGCGCATCAGGTCGACGCCGCGCCGATAGCGCCCGTTCGCGTCGTCCGGTTCGATCAGCGTTACCGGGGCGATCCGCTCCAGCAGCGGCACCAGCATCTCGCGGTCGCGCGATGTCAGGATGCGGGCGGGGGCGAGCTCCTGAAGCCGCTCCAGATTGGGCTCCCACGAAGCGCCCAGCTCGGCGCAGGAGGCGGGCAACGGCGAGGCGGTGAACAGCGCGCGGAAGCGGCCGACTTCGGCCATCGCGATGGGAGGCGTGCCCAGCGCCAACATCGCTTCCGCTATGTCGAGCTCCATCACGGCGATGCGCGTCGCGCCACCTGCGGACGCCGCCGCGCGCCGCGCTGAAACGAGCAGCGCCGCCCCGGCGGTAGCCAGAGCGGCGCGGCGGGTGATGCCGCCCGTCATCACCAGCGATAAGTCAGCGTGCCGATCACCGTGCGTTCGGCGCCCCATTTGCAGTCGGCGGCGCTGAAGCAGGTGACATATTCGGTGCCGAGCAGGTTGGTGGCGTTCACCGCCAATTCAACGCCCTTCATCTTCGGCCACATCTTCGACAGGTCGTAGCGGATCACCGCGTCGACCAGCGTGTAGGGATCGTTGGCGATCTCGTTGAGCGCGTCGGCATAGGTGGTGCCGACATGGCGCACGCCGCCGCCGAGATTGAGCCCGGCGAGCTTGCCGGTGGCGAAGGTGTAGTCGAGCCAGATCGAGCCCATATGCTCGGGCACCCAGCGAGGATGCTTGCCCAGCGCCAGCGAACTGTTCGGTACCTCGGGATTGGCCTCGGTCACCACCACGTCATTGTAGGTATAGGAGGCGTTGAGGTTCCAGCCGCTGATGCTGAGCGTCGCCTGCAGCTCGACGCCGCGCGAGCGGACCTCGCCATCCTGCACCATCGGGCCGAACGGGTCCTCGCCATAGGGCGTCGGCACGTTCTGCTTGGTGAGCTGGAACACGGCGGCGGTGAACATGGCGTTCCAGCCGACCGGCTGGAACTTGACGCCGGCCTCGACCTGCTCGCCGGTGGTCGGCTCCATGACGTCGCCGAAGGCATCGACGCCGGACTGCGGCAGGAACGAGGTGGCGTAGCTCGCATAGGGGGCGACGCCATTGGCGAAGAGATAGGTCAGGCCGGCGCGGTAGGTGAACTTCTCGTCGTCGCTGCTGGCGTCGATCACCGGATCGGCGGCGTAGAGGTCATAGCCGACCGACTTGCCGTTCACCCAGTCCTGCCGGCCGCCGAGGGTGAGGATCCACCCGTCGCCGAACTTCATCTGGTCCTGCAGATAGAGGCCGTAATTCTCACCGGTATAGGTGACCGACTGCCAGGGCGTCGCGCTGGGCAGCGGTACATTGTAGTCGGGGTCGAAGATGTTGAGCGGCGCGCGTCCCAATTGTCAACGAAGGCGATCCAATCCGAGGTGTTCTGGTAGTCGAAGCCGACGAGCAGCGAATGCGAGACGGGGCCGGTGCCGAACTCGTATTGCACCTGGTTGTCCATCACGAGGTCGCTGCGCCGCTCGTCATTGCCGTCGATGACGCGGGCCGCCATGCCGTCGGTCACGTCCCACACCCAGCCGGAGCGGATGTTGCTCTCCATGTGGCTGTAGCGAAGGTTCTGCCGGAAGGTGAGGTTGTCGGTGAAATTGTGCTCCAGCAGGTAGCCGAGCGAATACTGCTCCTGGTCCCATATGCCATAGTCCGAGGGCAGGATGGCGAGATGCGTCAGCTGGCGCGTCTGCGGCCACATGAAGGAGTTTTCCTGGCCGATCTTGTCCTTCAGGTAGTTGCCGAGGAAGGTGATCTTGGTGTCCTCGTTCGGCTGCCAGGTCAGCGCCGGCGCGATGAACTGGCGCTCGTCGGGCGAGGTGATGCCGTAATCATAGGTGATCGGCGCGTCGCCATCACGGAACAGGCCGGTCAGCCGGTAGAGAAACTGGTTGTCCTTGTCGAGCGGGCCGCCAATGTCGAAGGCGCCCTGCAGGCGGTCGAAGGTGCCGCCCTGCACTTGGATCTCGCCGAAAGGCTGTTCGGTCGGCAGCTTGGAGACGCGGTTGACGAGGCCGCCCGGATCGCTCTGGCCGTAGAGGCTGGAGGAGGGGCCGCGCACGACGTCGTAGCGGGAATATCCGTAGGGCTCATAGCGGTAGTTGATGAAGCTGATCAGCCCGTCGACATAGGAGCCGCCCTGCGCACTGGGGAAGCCGCGGATGATGTAATAGGGGTTCTGCTGGTTCTGCGCACCGCCGAAGGGCTGGGCGTAGATGCCGGGGGTATAGGTCAGCGCCTCCGCATCGGTCTGCACGTTGCGCACGTCGAGCTCGGCGCGTGTGACCACCGAGATGGACTGCGGCACCTCGATGAGCGGGGTGTTGGTCTTGGTGCCGGCGTCGGTGCGGGTGGCGACGAAGCCGTCGGTGCCGTCGCCGGCGACGTCGATGGTGTCGAGCTCGATGGCACCACCCGGTGCCTCGCCGGTGAGCGGCGCGGGCCGCCGGATCACCACCGTGGCGCCCTGGAACTCATGGGCGAGGCCGGTTCCCGCCAGCAGCCGCGCCAGTGCCGCCTGGACGCTCATGCCGCCGGACACGCCCGGCGTCGACACGCCCGAGGCCACCGAGGGCACATAGCTGATCTGCACGCCGGCCTGCCGGCCAAACACCACCAGCGCGGAGGACAGCGGACCGGCGGCGACCGAGAAGCTACGCTGCGCCGCCGCGACCGAGGTCTCCTGCGCCAGCGTCGCGGGCGACGCCACCAGCATCGCCATCACCAGCACGGAAGCCCCCGTCGCGCCGCCCGCCAAGGAGCGAGGCGCGGCGCCAAGCCTGTTCCGATTCATCCCTGTTCCCCATTCATCAGCCCGACACGCCGTCCGTCTCTTGAGGGGTGGTTCGGCGCGCTTCCTGATGGGTTGACGGGGCAGGCCGGCGGATTTCTCCTCACGGCGACGAAATTTCTGAGATCAGATTCGGGTCAGCACGGTGATCCAGGGCGACACGTGTCGGACCTTGCCGCCATAGGGCGCCACCACGGCCGCCAGCGCCGCGTCGGGGTCCTGCAGGTCGTAGAGGCCGCTGACGGGCACGCCCATCAGGCCGGGATCGGCAATGAAGACCTCGCCCGTGCGCCAGCGGGCGATCTCCGCCACCACGGCGCCGACAGGGTCTCGTTCGGCGACGAGCAGCTTCTGCCGCCACGCAGCGGTCTGGCCTGCATCGCGATGGCCGCGCTCGATGCTGCTGCCCGGGCCGGAAGCCAGCCAGTCGCCGGCATGCAGTGTCGCCGCCTCGGCTCCGGCGATCACCTCGACCGTGCCTTGCTCGACCCCGACCACACTGCGTCCGCCGTTCTGACGCAACTCGAACCGCGTCCCAAGCGCCGTGGCCCGCAGATCGCCGGTATTGGCCTCGAACGGTCGCATTTCCGGCGCGACCTCGCACAGCGCCATGCCGTCGAGCACGTCGACCCGCCGCAGCCTGTCGCTGAAGGCGATGTCGACGGCGCTCTCGGGGCCGAGCGTCAGCCAGCTTCCATCGGGAAGCTGGATGCTCTTGATCTCGGCAACGCTCGTCGTGTAGTCGGCGTGCCAGCGCTGCCACTGGCCGGGCCCGAACAGCGCGCCCGCGCCGATCAGTCCCAGAGCGCCGACGCCAGCAAGGGCCTGCCGCCGAGTGACGCGCCGGCGCTGCCGCACCCGCTTCTCGGCAACCGCGCTTCCCGCCAGGCGATAGACCATCTTCGCCTCTTCCCATGCCGCGCGGCGATCGCTGCCGAGCGCGCAGAAGCGGCGCACATCTTCACGCACGGCCTCGTCGTCCGGCCGCGCCTGCCAGGCGAGCAGCAGCGCCATCGCTTCGTTCCAGAGATCGTCGCTCTCAGCCGTCATCGACATGGCCATATTTGCAAGGCGCGCCACCTATAGACAATGACGTCCTGGCGCGGAATTTTCTCAGGTCGCGCGAGGGCTAATCGAAGCCGGCAGTGCGCAGACCGTCGCGCAATTGGCGATACCCGTCCATCACCAGCCGTCCCGCATGGGCGGTCGAGATGCCGATGGCGCCGCCGATCTCGACGAGCGTGGCCTCGCCAAGGCGATGCATCTCGAAGGCCTGGCGCGTGCGCTCCGGCATGCCGGCGAGAATGACGATGGTTCTTTCCAGCGCCTGCCGATCCGCCAGCACGGTCTCGGGCGTGGGGGCGGCATCGGCCATCTCGAAAAGCCCGGCCTCGTCGAGGCTAAGCAGTTCCTTCTCCCGCCGCCGGTGGTCGATGGCCAGATTCTGCGCGATCCGGGTGAGATAGGCTTCCTTGTCGGAGATGCCGGCGCCGGCGCCGAGCCGGTCGAGCAGCCTGACGAAGGAATCGTGGACGAGATCCTCGGTCGTCGCCCGGTTGCGGACGATGCGCTGGATCAGCCGCGCGAGCCTGCCGTGCTCGGAGGCATAAAGTCGGGCCGCTTGAGAGGCTGTCGACGACATTGAATCGATGTGCAACGGAGCCGGTGACCAATGCCGCACAGTCTATCGGTAGAAAATTAATCGTGCAAATTCAATAGTTTATATGTTTTCTAAGGAGGCGGGAAAGAAGAGCGATCGGGGCCGCACGGGCAAGTGAAGCTCTTCATATAGACGAGCCGATCATAACGGGGGCTTCACGCCAATGGCGCGCCCCTCGGGTCTGCGAAGCGGCATCCGTTTCGGCGCGAGTGAATGAGAGCGGCCGAAGCTCGCATGTCGTTGCGGCACCAGCCGGGTTCGGTGAACCGATCCCGCCTGCGGTGTTAGCGAACTGGATCGAAGGGCAAACTTCTGCCAGGAGCACCGCCATGAAGTTCACCATCAAAGATATGCCGGTCGAGATCGACTTCGATCCGCGCACGTCTCTCCTCGATCTGCTGTGCGAGCATATTGGGCCGACCGGCTCCAAGATGGGCTGCAACCAGGGAGCCTGCGGTGCCTGCACCGTCATCGTCGACGGCGAGCGCATCCTTGCCTGCCTGGCGCTGGCTGTTCAATATTAGGGGCGATCAGTCACGACGATCGAAGGGCTCGGGACGCCCGAGGCCCTGCACCCGTTGCAGCAAGCTTTTGTCGTGCAGGACGGCTTCCAGTGCGGCTATTGCACGCCGGGTCAGATCTGCTCTGCCGTCGGCATGATCGAGGAACTGCGCCGCGGCGTTCCCAGCCATATGACCGATGATCTCGAGGCATCCGTCATTCCCTTCAGCCGTGACGAGTTGCGCGAGCGGATGAGCGGCAATTTGTGCCGTTGCGGCGCCTATAACGGCATCGTCGCGGCGATCGAGGAGATTTGGGAGGAGGCCGGGACCGGACAGCATTCCGCCCCGAGCCGGGAGGCGGCCGAATGAACCCGTTCAGCTATCACCGGTCGACCGATCCGATCGATGCCGTCCGCCACGCGGGCACCGCCGGCGCCCATTATCTCGGCGGCGGGACCAACCTCGTCGACCTGATGCGCGAGACCATCGAGCGGCCTCGGTCGCTGGTCGACGTGACCGGATTGTCGAGCGGCATCAGCGAAACGGCGAATGGCGGCGTTCTCATCGGCGCCGCCATGCGGAACCCCGCACTGGCGGAGCACCCGCTCATCCGTGTGCGCTATCCTGTGCTCACCCGCGCCATCGTCGCCGGGGCAAGCGCGCAAATCCGCAACATGGCCACCGTCGGCGGCAATCTGCTGCAGCGTACCCGATGCACCTATTTCTATGACCAGGAGGGCGCGCTGTAACAAGCGCAGGCCCGGACAGGGCTGCGACGCCCTCGAAGGATTCTCCCGGTACCATGCCACCTTCGATGCCTCCAGCGCGTGTGTCGCGGTGCATCCCTCTGACATGAGCGTTGCCCTCGCGGCGCTCGGGGCGGTCGTCCATCTGAAGATGGGAGATGGAGAGCGCCAAGTCGCCTTCACTGATTTCCATCGCTTACCGGGCGACCGGCCGGATATCGAGACAGTGCTGAAACCGGGCGAATTGATCACCGGGATCGAGCTGCCGCCGCTCGCCGCCGCCGCGCGATCGACCTATCGCAAGGTGCGCGACCGGTCGAGCTATGCGTTCGCGCTCGTCTCGGTCGCCGCCGCGCTGACGATCGAGGAGGGCCGGGTCGCCGATGTGCGGCTGGCGCTCGGCGGTGTCGCGCACAAGCCGTGGCGCGCCTTCAAGGCCGAGGACATCCTTCGTGGCAAGCGCGCGACCGAGGCAAGCTTCGTCGCTGCGGCCGATGCCGAACTCACGGAGGCGCATCCGCTCGAACATAACGGCTTCAAGATCGAGCTTGCGCGCCGCACGATCGTCGCCGTGCTGGACGAGTTAGCGGGAGGCGCGTGATGGGCATCATCGATGAGGTCAAGACACGCGTTCAGGGTACCCTGCAGGGCGTGATGGGCAAGGCGGTGGCGCTGGCGCCGGATAGCTGGATTCCCGGCGGCACGCCGGATCCACTCCTGCACCAGTATGGGCATGTCGGCAGGCCGGTGTCGCGGATCGACGGCCGCTCAAGGTCAGCGGCAAGGCGCGCTTCGCCGCCGAGTTTCCGATGGCGGACATGACCTATGCCGCGCTCGCCTACAGCACCATCGCCAAGGGCCGCATCCTTGAGCTCGACATAAGCGAGGCCGCGGCGTCGGCTGGCATCGCGCTCGTCATGACGCACCAGAACGCCCCACGACTCACGCCGCCGCCGGTGTTCCTGTCGGAACAGAAAGCGGCCGGAGGCGATAGCCTGCCGGTGATGCGGGCGCTGCCGCTCGAGATGCAGCATTGGTCCATGCACAGCCACGCCGCGATGTTCTGCGAGGTCCGGGTGAACGCCGTCACCGGCGAACCGCGCATCGGCCGGTTCCTGGGCTCGTTCGATTGCGGGCGCATCCTCAATCCCAAGACCGCCGCCAGCCAGTTTCGTGGCGGCATCATCATGGGAATGGGCCTCGCCCTTATGGAGGAGACCCAGATCGACGAAAGGAATGGACGGGTGATGAATCCGAGTCTCGCCGAGTACCATGTGCCGGTCCACATGGACGTGCCAGAGATCGATGTCATATGGACCGATATCCCCGACCCGCACACACCCATGGGGGCCTCGTGGCATTGGCGAGATCGGGATCACCGGCACCGGGGCGGCAATTGCCAACGCGATCTGCAACGCAACGGGCAAGCGCGTGCGCGAGCTTCCCATCACGCTGGACAAGCTGATGTGACCGCCAGCGGCTCGCCGGCCTCGTGCAGGCATTCCAAAATCTCGACCGACCGGTCGAAGCCGTTTGCGGATCTTCTGGCGGGCTTTATCCGTGCTCATGCACGGCTTCCCTATTCCTGGCCTAGCTCTGCCAAGCTTCATGCCGCAACGTCAGCTGCTTCCGCCAGCGATCGCTACAAGCTGATGATGTTCGCAGGCGTCGCTTGGGTCGGCTGCAGATCCGTTCGCCACGAAGCGAGAACTTTGCGTCGTGGGGATAGGACCGTGCCTGGTACGGATCGTCGGCCCCGCGCCGATATCGTTCTCTAATAGGTCAAGGGTGGCAGCTCAGTTTGGGAGCGATATCGACGCTTTCGGGTGCCTGCGTTCTCTACGTGCTCATGGGCACTTGATGGGGTTGGCTGGGCGTGGAGCAGCTTGGTTGAAACCGCAGTCGGCCGACGGGTCGGCAGCATGCGACAGAATCGGCGCCGTCATCCATTCCCTCCCTCGGCGTCGCTCCCGCTCGGGGAGCTGTTACGGCCTCCTGTGTGATCCGGCGCCGAGATCGGCTACGCTGGCTTGAACTCCGTGCCGTGCCGGAGCATGGCGTGCATGATGATGGCGAGCCGCCGGGCAAGCGCGACCCGCGCCTTCCGCATGCTGGATCGCTTGGCGATGCCCAAAGCCCATTCCTTCAGCTTCAGAGATCCTCGGTAGCGCGTGAGCATGACGTTCGCAGCCTCGTAGAGGAGCGTGCGCACGCCTCGGTCGCCGCATTTGGAGATGCTACCGGTGTAGTCGACCTCGCCGGATTGATAGCGACGCGGCACCAGGCCCAGATAGGCGCCGATGTCTCGGGCGCGCCGGAAGCGTTCGGGGTCGTCGACGGCAGCCGTGAAGGCAAGCGCGGTGATATGGCCGACGCCCGGGATCGTCATCAATCGGCGGCAGGCTTCAGATGACCTGGCCAGCTTCTTCATGTCGGCATCGATGGCCGTGATGGCGGAGAGCACGGCGCCGCGCGCCGCGATGAGGCCTCGCATAGCGGCGGAAAGGCCATCGATCCCTTCGCTTGCTCGCAGCGCCCGCTCGATGAAGGCAGGGCTGAGCGCTCGTGGCAAACGGACACCGAACACCACGGCGAGTCCGCGGATCTGGTTCTCCATCATCACGCGCTGCCCGACCAGTTTCTTGCGGGCGATGATCAGCGAGCGAATGGCGTGTGCCGGGAGCGACTTCACGTGCGTTGGCTTGAAGAAGCCGGTCCGGGCGAGATGCGCAAGGCCGCGCGCATCGTTGCGATCGGTCTTGTGGGTCGCCAGCGACTTGAGCGCCTGATAGGCCTGCCGGCTCTCGATACAGACCACCGGCAGGCCGAGGGCGACCAGGCCATGGTAGAGCATCGGCGCCATCCGACCGGTCTCGAAGACGACACGTCGACACGCTGGAGCCCTCGCCAGTTCTGCCTCGATGGCGTCCGGTGCAGACGTGGCCATTGCTTCGTGAACAATTGCCCCGTCCCGGTCGACAACGCAGATGTGCGTCTCTTCCATCGAGACATCCAGGCCCGCAAAATACTCCATGGTGGGGTCTCCTCTTCCAATGACGGAGCCGAGCGTATCGGTCTCCGCAGGGGAGCTGCCGCCTATTACCCCATGTTGAAAAAGTCGGTGCTGGAGCGTGGTGACATCGCCGCTCATGTCGACGCGCGCACACTCCCTTTCTCCGGCCGTGGCCGGCGGACCGTTCGGCAGGAGCTTGGCGAGCTTCCTAAGATTCCGTGCGGCGGCGAGATGAAACTCGTCGCGGGCGCCGTTCGGCCACGTAGTCGCAGTCGGTCGAGCGTCAGAATGCGCTTGAGGTGGGCGGACAGCACCTCCACCCTGTTGCACTGCCGGCGGGAGGTGACATAGGCGTCGGTGGCAGCGATGTCCCGTGCCATATCTCGGGCGCCCTCGTAGATCGAGCGGGCTGGCGCGGTAGCGCGTCTCGCCGCCGCCGGGGCACCCGTGTGGCGCTAGGCCGTTCCTCAACAGTCCGGTGTTCACGGCAATAGGCGCTATCGCCATCGCTTTACGTGGTCGACCAGGGCCCGCAGCTTCGGGGCGAGATTCCGACGGTTCGGAAAATACAGAAAGAAGCCCGCAAAGGGCGGACAAAATTCTTCGAGAAGAGGCACCAGCTGGCCGGAGGCGACATAGGGCCTGAAGGTCTCCTCCATGCCGAAGGTTATCCCTCCCCCCGCGCAAGCCGTGCGGATCATCAGCCACATGTCATTGGTGGTGATCTCGGGATTGACGGCGACGTCGTATTCGCGCCCGTCTTCGCCAAACTCCCAGCGGTAAGGCGCTGTCTGGGGGGCAGGACGCCAGCCGATGCAGCGATGCTGCGCCAGCTCGGATGGATGCGAAGGCTTGCCGAAGCGCTCGATATAAGCAGGCGCGGCAACGACGGTCTGGCGCTGCTCGCCCGACACCGGGATGGCGATCATGTCCTGGTCGATCACCTCGCCAAGCCGCACCCCGGCATCGTAGCCCTCCGCCACGATGTCGAATTCCTCATCGGTAACGGTCACATCGAGCTGAACGGCCGGATGGGCGTCCGCGAAGCCGGCCAGCAGTGGCCCTGAGATGAACCGTTCCGCGATCGAGGATACCGCCAGCCGCAAAAGGCCGCTCGGCGCCATGTCCCTATCCGCTGCGGCGTCCAGGGCCAGGCCGACCTCGGCGATGGCCGGCGCCACGCGCTGGAAAAGCTGCTCGCCGGCCTCGGTGAGGCTGACGCTTCGCGTCGTGCGCTGGACGAGCGCGACGCCGAGGCGATCTTCGAGCCGACGGATGGCTTGGCTTACCGCCGGCCGCGTCACGCCCAGATGCGCGGCGGCCGCGCGGAAGCTCCGCATCTCCGCGACGGCCAGAAAGACAGAGATTCCCGTGAGATCGGTAGCCATTGGTAATGTGAGATTACCAGCGTAGTCACGGTTGGGCAAGTTGTCGGCTTTGTTGGGGACCCTTAGTTTTCGGTCGGTGAATGGAGGTGGCCGACAGATGACGCTCGCTGACTACAAGCTTCTGGGACGTTCCGGCTTGCGTGTTTCACCGTTGAGCCTGGGAACCATGACGTTCGGATCCGATTGGGGCTGGGGCGCGGACAGCAACGAAGCCCGCCGCATCTTCGATATTTACATCGATCATGGCGGAAATTTCGTTGATACCTCGGTGAACTACACCAACGGGACAGCCGAACGCTTCCTCGGTGCGTTCATCGGCGATAAGCGGGAGCGGCTCGTCCTCGCGACGAAGTTCACGATGGCCCGCGAGGCCGGCAACCCGAATGCAGGCGGCAACCATCGCCTCAACATGGTGCGGTCCGTCGAGCAAAGCCTCAGGCAGCTCGCCACCGACCGGATCGATCTCCTCTACCTCCATGCCTGGGACATGACGACCCGGCCGGATGACATGATGCGGGCGCTCGACGACCTCGTCCGCTCCGGCAAGATCCTCTATCTCGGCATCTGTAATACGCCCGCCTGGCGGATTGCCGAGATGCAGACCCTCGCCGACATCCGGGGATGGTCGCCCTTCGTCGCGCTTCAGATCGAATACAGCCTGGTGGAGCGCACCGTCGAGCACGAACTCATGCCGATGGCCGCCGCCATGGGTCTCGGCGTGCTCCCCTGGTCGCCGCTGGGGGGCGGCGTGCTGGCCGGCAAATACACCAGGGCGGACGTCGAAGATTCACGCGAGGCCGCGGTGTCTGCCAGCCGCAAGGGTGTCATTGCCTCGTCAGGGCATCTCACCGAGCGCTCGATCGAGATCGCGCAGGAAGTTCGCGCCGTGGCCGACGAGATGGAATCGACGCCGTCCCAGATCGCGCTGGCATGGACGCTCGCGAACCCGGCGGTCGTCTCGCCGATCATCGGCGTCCGCACCCTCGCCCAGGCGCAGGAGAATCTGGGCGCCTTGGACGTGGCTCTGTCGGCAGAACAGCTCGATCGCCTGAACCGGGTCAGCGATCCCGATCCGATCTTCCCGGCCCGCTTCGTGGAGCGGCCCATGGTCCAGCAGCTCATCTTCGGCGGAGCTTCCGTGGCGCGCCGCAGCTGACTCCGCAGGAGAACCACATGCGTATCCGCCTATCCTCGATCATCGCTGCCGGAACCCTGGCGCTTGCCTTGCCGAGCGCGTCGCAGGCGCAAGCGGTGGCGACAACCCGATGCGCGGTTTCGGGCGCAAGCTCGGTTGCCGAACTCCACAGGGAATGGATCCTCGTCGGCTGGGACAAGCCCGTCGCCGCTCAACCCTGGGACTTCCGCGAAAAGCTTGGCAAATACTACGACTGGGAGGCCCGCGACGTCGTGCTCTATGACGACATGGCTCCCGATTTCCGCATCGCCCGCTCGCCGGAGGAATACCGTGCGTTGTGGGAGACATCGTTCCAGGCGCTGCGCCGCGCCCACCACCTCGTCCTGAACGGTCCGGAGACCATTATCGGCACCGAGCTGGCGACGTCGACGCTGGAATTCGCGGCGCGGCTCGAGCCGGCCGAAGGCCAGCCGATCGTCTCGATCCGCGCACGCTCGACGCTGGTTTGGCGATGCACCGGCGATGTCTGGAAGATCGTGCGCGAACACAACAGCACGCGCCGTATCACGCCCGAGGAGTCCCGGCAGCTCTTCGGTTTCTGATCGACCGCAACACGACAAGACTTACTGCCCTCCGCATGCCAACGAAAGGAACGATCCGATGACCCTCTTTTCATTGAGCTCCCGCCTTGTCGGCGCGGGCCACAGGCTGCTCATCGCGTCGGCCTTCCTCGCCGTCATCGGACCGGCGCATGCCGAGATCACGGCGTCCGACCCGGGCGCGGAGGCCCATGACACCGCCATCGAAAAACGGAACAAGGCCATCGTCCAGGATGCCTTCGAGAAATGGCGTGAAGGAACCTATGTCTTCGGCGCGCTTCTCGCCCCCGATGTCGTCTGGACGATCCACGGCTCCGGCCCGGTCGCGGGCACCTACCGTAGCCAGGACGACTTCGTCGAACGGGCATCGCGCCCCCTGACAAGCCGTCTCGCTACCCCGGTCGTGCCGGAGGTACGCGGCATCTATGCCGTGGGAGACACGGTCCTCATCCGCTTCGACGGTTCGGCGACGACAACCTCGGGCGCCCCCTATCGCAACCGGTTCCTCTGGATGTTCCGGATGAAGGATGGCCTGGTCGTCGAGGCCGAGGCGTTCCTCGATCTCGTCGCCTACCAGCGAGTCGTCGAGAATAACGAGCCGCGCGCGCAATAGAGGGAGGTCGCCCGGCCGAGCCGCGGGCCGATCCACGGCCGGCCTCGGGCACGGCGCGCCGGGCGACCGACTTCATAACCCCTGCAGTGTCCCGTTCGGCCTTCGTGGCCGACGGCCCTGTCGATATTGAGGAATTCGATCATGCGACAAGCATTCGCCGTCCTGATGACCGCCACACTCCTGAGCCAATCCGTACAGGCAGAGGAGCCCGCATCGCCGCCGAACCATCCCTATAGCGGCATGTGGGTGACCGACGATGGCCGTATCCGTCACGAACTCCTACCCAACGGTCGCTATGTCGAGGCGCGGGGCACCCGCGAACGCGCCTATGAAGGCCGTTATGAAGTGACCGGCACGCATATCGAATATTGGGACGACACCGGCTTCACCGCCGATGGCGACTTTGTCGACCCCGACACCTTGCATCACGGCGGCATGATCTTGCGCCGTCGCGCGACCCCGGTCGCAAAGCCCTGACGCCCTGGTGTGGCGAGCACCCTTGGCAAAGGGCGGACCGGCTCATCGGTGAAGACGTTCCCCTTCTTGAAGGCGAGGCTCAGGCCTACGTCACGCGCCAGATGCAGTCGCCTACGTCATCGACCACCAGCAGGCCGCCTCGCCGGTCGACGATCACGCCGACCGGGCGTCCGAGCGCCTTGCCGTCCACCCGGAAGCCGCCGAGGATTTCTTCCGGCGGCCCGGCGGGAACACCCTCGGAGAAGGGAATGAAGATCACCCGGTAGCCGGAGGGCGGATTGCGATTCCACGAGCCGTGTTGGCCGATGAACACGCCGCCCTTGAACCGCGCACCGAAGCGTTCGTCATCGACAAAGGTCAGGCCGAGCGAGGCGGTGTGCGAGCCGAGCGCGTAGTCCGGCTTCAGCGAAGCGGCAACCAGATCGGGACGCTGCGGCTTCACCCGTTCGTCGATGATTTTATCCCAGTAGCAATAGGGCCAGCCATAGAAGGCGCCGTCCTTCACCGAGGTCATGTAGTCGGGCACCAGGTCGTCGCCGATCTCGTCGCGCTCGTTGACGCTGGTCCACAGCTCCCCGGTCACCGGGTTCCAGTCCATGCCGACCGGGTTGCGCAGACCGCCGGCGAAGACGCGTACCGACCCGGTCGCGATGTCGACCTCGAGGATGGCGGCGCGGTTTTCCTCCTCCTCCATCCCGAACTCGGCGACGTTGGAGTTGGAACCGACGCCGACATAGAGCTTGGTGCTGGCCTTGTTGGCGACGAGGCTCTTGGTCCAGTGATGGTTGCGGCCCGCGGGCAGGTCGCACAGCTTCACCGGCGGGGAATCGATGCGGGTCGCACCCGGCTGGTAAGGGAAGCGCACCAGCGCGTCGGCGTTGGCGACATAGAGCTGGTCGCCGACCAGCGCCATGCCGAAGGGCGAGTTGAGGTTTTCGAGGAAGGGAAGCTTGATCTCGGCCACGCCGTCGCCGTCGGCATCGCGCAGCAGTGAGATGCGGTTGGCGCTCTTCACGCCCGCCCCGGCGCGTACCATCACGAAGCCCATCACCCACCAGCGCAGGCTGAAGATGCCGCCCGGCGTCGGCGGCGCGGCGGTCTCGGCAACAAGGATGTCGCCATTCGGCAACTCGTACACCCAGCGCGGGTGATCGAGCTGCCCGGCGAAGGCATCGACCTTCAGTCCCGTTGCCGGCTTGGGTTTCTGGCCCTCGGCCCAGCCGACCGCAGGCGCGATCTTCATGATGGGAATGAGGGTGGGTTTCGGCTTGGGCAGGCTCGGCAAGTCGCCATAGCCGGCGTCCTCGGCCAAGGCGGGGGCTTTGCGCAGGTCGGCGAGCAAATGAGCCACGCCGGTGATGCACGCGCCAATGAGGCCGCCAATCTTCGCGTAGTTGGCCATGAGGACTCCGGATTTGGGGACTGCTCCATCTGATCCCGGAAAGGTATCGACGCGCAATGCCCCACGAGCGGAAAGCGACTGTGTCGCCGGAGCCCATCGCATGATTCCGGCCGCCGTCTGCGGGAATGTGGCTGCGCCGGCGCCCCGAAAGTCGGGAGCGGCGGGGCAGCCATCCCGCGCCAAGTCTGGCGGCCCTGCTCCATGTTTGCCGCCACGGCTCTGGGGACTGCTGTTGTCGACCTTCATGAGCGCCCAGATCGCCGCAATCTTCAGCACGGCGCTGCTCACTCTCATCCCTGCCGTCAATTAAACCGACATGATCGAGCCCCTTCATCGCTGCAAGGGGCCGGCGCCTTCGGCCGGATCTACCCGGCGACCTATTGCATGACGATCTCGCGCGGGCGTTTTCAAAGGGGCTCGTTTCGCCGACCTCGCCGACGCCTTCATTCCGTTGCTGATCGCCGGCCGGTTCCCCTCGGACTTGGCATCGCGCTTCTCAAAAAGCAGGCGAACTGACGATGCGCGCGCCAACATCTCCCAGTTCGGGATCAAGGAATTGCGCAGCCTGGCGCGCGATCCGATACTGCCGGTGTTGATCGTCTCTTCCTTCACGGTCTCGATCTACACCGCATTGAGCGCCATGCCGGAGGTTCTGAACCGGACCGCGATCACGATCGCCGATGAGGATCAAACCCCGGTATCCTCACGCCTCATCGCCGCGTGCTATCCGCCCTATTTCGCCAAGCTCATCTCGCACTATGAGATGGACCGGTGCATGGATGCCGGGCTTCGATACCTTCGCGCTCGGCATTCCGCCGAATTCCCAATGCGACCTCCTCGCCGGTCGCTCGCCCACCATCCGCTTCAACGTGGATGCGACGCGAATGCCACAGGCGTTTTCCTGTGGTGGCTAAAGCGCGGCGGTGGGCGGGCGGAATCCATCAATGCGTGGAACCGAACCGTCTCCCAGGCGTTCTGCGCATGTCACTTCGTCGGGTCCCGCCCCGGACGGCGCTTGTTTGCGCCTGATGCGCCGCGGGTCCGCATGATCCGGGGAGGCGCGCATGGGCGATCTGGGCGGTCAATCGGTGGTTCCCTCGACCTCTCTTGCAAGGGCGGCCAAAGCTGAGCCGCTGCTGGTGCGTGAGCAGGAATTCGAACTCGCCCGCCGCTGGTGCGAAGAGCACGACGAGCGGGCGCTGCATCGCCTCGTCCAGGCACATATGCGCCTTGCTATCTCCATCGCCCGCCGCTTTCGTCATTATGGCCTGCCGATGGCCGATCTCGTCCAGGAAGGCCATATCGGCCTGATGGAGGCGGCCGCCCGCTTCGAAGTGGCGCGGGACGTGCGGTTCTCAACCTATGCCACCTGGTGGATTCGCGCCGCCATCCAGGACTACGTGCTGCGCAACTGGTCGATCGTGCGTGGCGGCACCTCCTCGGGGCAAAAGGCGCTGTTCTTCAATCTGCGCCGGGTGCGCGCGCGCCTTGAGAAGGCCGAGGAGTTCGCGCACGCGACCCGGGATCAAATGTATGATGCGGTGGCCGATGCGCTCGGCGTCCCCTCCGCGGAGGTGGCGCGCATGGATGCCCGGCTGACCGCGCCCGATCTGTCGCTGAACGCCCCGCTTTTCACCGGCGAGGAAGAGGGCACCGCGCGGGTCGACCAGCTGGTCGCCGACGACCCGCTGCCCGACGAGCAGGTTGCCGAGAGCATCGACGGCGAGCGTCAGCGCCGCTGGCTCTCGCTGGCGCTGCGCTCGCTTTCCGACCGCGAGATGCGCATCATCCGTGCCCGGCGCCTTGCCGAGGAAAGCGAGACGCTGGAGACGTTGGGCGCGCGGCTCGGCATCTCCAAGGAGCGTGTGCGGCAGATCGAGAACCGCGCCATCGAGAAGCTGCGCGCCACGCTGGTCAGCGGGGCGGGAATGCCAGCCGGGGCGTTTGCATAGCAGGGCATATCCATGGCGAGTGCGGCTTAAGGACAGGCGCCGGCTATTCCGCGACGATCTTCACCAGCTCGCCATATTTCAGCTTGGCGCCCTTCTCCAACCCGTTGAGGATCAGGAAGCGCTCCAGCGGACGGTCCGGCACGTCCATCTTGGCGGCCAGGGTTTCGGGCGTGTCGGTTAGGCCGACCTTCACGGTGCGTATACGCAGCGGCCTCACCTTTTCCGCCTCCTCGATGGAGACCCGGCGGAAAGTCTCTGCCGCCTCGCGGAACTGGCGGTCGAGGTCCGGCGTCAGGTCCCGCGCCGCGAAGATTAGCCGGTAAACGTCACTGCCGAAGCGGATGGCGAACATGCGGAACGACCATTGCTCGCCGCGGGCCACCGCCGTGGCCGCCGGGAAGCCGTTCAGCACCAGACTTTCCACCGACGAGATCTCGACCCCCTCGATCCAGCCGGACGACAGATACTGCGCCAGCGACTGGTCGCCGGTGACGCGCACCGCATCGAGCCGCAGCGCCTCGGCACCGGAGGCATCGGCCCCGAGAACCGCCTGAGAAGTATTCTCCAGCGCGAATCCTTCCGGGGCGGTGAAGGTGAAGCCGAGCTTCGGATGGAAGAAACGCCGCCCGCGGATGAAGCCTTCCTTCGGGTCGTCGCCATAGACCAGCCCGTCAATGGCGGTGAGATATTGTTTGGCATCGCGCTCGCCCGGCTTGTCCGGCGAGGCATATTCGCGGGCATTCGCCATGACGATGGAAATGCGCTCGGGCGTCGCCGGATGGGTGGCCAGGAAGTCGGCGGCGTCGGTCGAGGCGGTGCGGCCCATCGGGCTCGACGCGCGCAGCCCCTGCTGGCGGCCCATCGTGGTGAGGAAGCGCTCGGCGCCATAGGGGTCGAAACCGGCGCGGGCGCTGATGCCCACCCCTATGGCGTCGGCCTCGAGTTCCTGCGCCCGCGAGAAGCTCGCCAGCGACATGCGGCTCTTGGCCAGCGCCAATGCCCCGAGATCGGGATCGTTCACCACATCGGAGATCACGCGGCTGACCAGCACCGCCTGCTTCACCTGGTCCTCGCGGATGGCGGCATGATTGGCGATGACATGCGCCATCTCGTGCGCCAGCACCGAGGCGAGCTCGGCATCGTCGTCGGCCAGCGCCAGCAGGCCGCGGGTGACGTAGATCGACCCGTTCGGCAGGGCGAAAGCGTTGATCGCCGGCGAATTGAGGATGGTGACGCGGTATTTCTGGTCCGGCCGCTCGGACGCGGCGACGAGGCGGGTCACCGTCTCCTGGATCATGCCCTGCAGCTTGGGGTCGTTATAGGCGCCGCCATATGAGGCGACGAGCCGTTCGTGCTCCTTGCGCTGGGTCGGAGTCAGCGTGTCCTCGAAGGAAGGCGGCGCCGGTGCGGCGGCGGTCGACGGCGTCTCCTGCAAATTGGAACAGCCGGACAGGGCGAGGCCGGCCGCGAACAGGAGCGCGAGCACAAGCGCACGCGGTGCCGCGAAGGCGACGCGCTGCCCCTCGTCCCGTTCCATCCGGTGCGCCGTCTCGTTCACCGGCCCGTCATCCCCGTCACGGCTTTGCAGCCTCCGCAACCACTTCCATCTGTTCAGCCCAGCGCAGATCGATGAGCGGCCCGTCGGCGAGATCGACGTCGCCGCGCAGAATCACCTCGCGTCCGGCGAGCGACGCCACGTCGAGGCCACGAGCCTTGAGGGCGGCGCGTCCGGATTCGTCCACCCTCACTGTGGTGTCCTGCCGCCAGACTGGGCCGAAATTGAGATAATCAAGTCGGCGGGTGCTGCCAACTGTCAGCACCCGGCCGGCAACAACGGAAAAGTGACCGGCGGCGCGTGCGAGAGCCTCCGGCGGGGCGGCCTTCAGCGGCAAGTGCGCCCACACGCCGAGACCGGCGGCGCGGGCCGGCCGCTCGGCGGCAATGAGCTCCGGCATGCAGCCAATATAGCCGGCCTCCGGCCGGGCGACGGCGAGGCCGCGTTCCAATGCGGCCTGCTGGAGCAGCCTCCCGTCCGGCAGGCGGACCAGGGCGGCGAGGCGGCCATAGCGATCCGGCGACGAATCGGCCATGGCGAGGGCGAGCGTCTGACCGGCCACGAGCCGGCCCAGCGCCGCCCGACGGGCTGGATCGGGGGAGGCGGTGATGTCCACCAGCGCGGCGAGGCGTATGGTGCGGCCATCGGCGAGCGCGATATCGCCATGCGCATCCAGGCCGCGTGCCACGACGCCTGTGTCGAAGGTCGTCGGGCAACCCGCGGCACGGGCGGCGGCGGGCGACAGGGCGGCAAGGCCAATCAAGGCGAGGGTCAGCAGGGCAAGGCAAGCCGAACCGCCGCCTGAACGACGGAAACGCCTCATCATCGGCCGTTGGCTGAAAGCGCCATCGGTCGGCATGTTCGGCTCGATCGGCGACATAGGGCTTCCCGGCCACCATGAGTACCCGGAAAGAGCATAGCCGAAATGCGCCCGGTCGCCCAGAAGAGTCGTGCGTCAGCTTCCCCTATAGGTTGAATAACTCCAGGGGGTGGCGACCAGCGGAACGTGGTAATGGCCCTCGGGTTCGGCGATCGAAAAGCGTACCGGCACCTCGTCAAGAAAGGGGCGCTCGGGCAAGGGCAGGTCGCGCGCGGCAAAGTACGGCCCGAGATGGAACACCAGTTCATAGGTGCCGATGCGCAGCGGTGCGTCCGCGAGCAGCGGGGAACCGGTGCGTCCATCCGCATTGGTCATCCGCACGGCCAGCCTGGCACGGCCGGAGGCGCCAACCTCGTAGAGCTCGACCTTGACCCCCGCGGCCGGCCCGCCCTTGTGGGTGTCGAGCACGTGGGTGGACAGGCGCCCGGTGGTTGGCGGCGCGCCCGGCCCTTCGACACGTTCGACGAGCCGGAGACGGGTGATGAAGCCGATCTCGGCAAGCGCCGCGGCCAGTTCCTCGTCCGGCGAGTTGGCGAGCCGGGTCTCGAAGGCGGCGAGCACGGCGTCGCGGGTCTGGCGGCGTACGCAGATGACGAAGGGAAAGCCGAAACGGCTGCGATAGGCGTCGTTGAGCGCCTCGAACCGGGTGAACTCGGCATCCGACAGCCGGTCGAGCCCGAGCCCGGCCTGTTCGGAAACCGATTCGGCGGCGATGGAGCCGGCACGTGCGGCCTTGCCGGCGAGGTCGGGATGGGCGGCGATGAAGGCGATCCGCTCGCCCCGCGGGCGAGCCTCGACGGCGGCCATCAATCCCTCGTGCAGCGCGGCGAGGGTCGGGTAGGGGCGATGGGTGGCGGCGGCTTCGGCGACCCAGGGCGAGTGTTCGAAGATGCCGTCGAGCGCGGCGACGAAGCCGGGCACGTCCATGGCGTTGAGGGCGGCGAGCGTGATGGCGGCCATGGCGGTCCTCAGGCGTGTGTCGGGTAGCGGAATTGCTCGCTGGTGCGGTCGCGATCATAGATCGGCGCGCCGGCGACATAGGTGGCCCGTACCGCGCGGTCGTCGCCGAGCGTCATGAGCACGAAGACCAGTTCCTCGATGCTGCGGCAATAATCGGTGCGGAAGCCGAGCAGCGGCGTCGCCTTCGGGTCCAGCACCACGATGTCGGCCTCGTAGCCGGGGGCGAGGCGGCCGAGCCGGTCGTCGAGATGCAGCGCCCGGGCGCCGCCGAGCGTCGCGAGATAAAGCGCCTGCGCGGCACCGAGCTTGTGGCCCGTCAGCGCCGCCACCTTGTAGGCCTCGTTAAGCGATTGCAATTGAGACAGTGACGTGCCGCCGCCGACATCGGTGCCGAGCCCGACCCGGACCGGGCATCGCGGGTCCACCGCCTCGAACAGCCGGAACAGGCCGGAACCGAGGAACAGGTTGGAGGTCGGGCAATGGGCGAGGCCGGCGCCGGCCTGGTGGCAGGTGCAGAAATCGCCCTCATGCAGATGCACGGCGTGGCCGAACATCGAGCGCGGCCCCACCAGCCCGGCATGGGCGTAGACGTCGAGATAGGAGGCGCGGGCGGGGAAGAGTTCGCGCACCCACTCCACCTCGCCGGGGTTCTCGCAGAGATGTGTTTGCAAAAACAATCCGTTAGCCTCATGGAGTAGCGCCCCGGCGGCGTCGAGCTGGGCCTCGGTGCTTGTCGGGGCGAAGCGGGGGGTGACGCAGTAGTGCTGGCGCCCTCGGCCGTGCCAGCGGGCGATGAGCGCGGCGCTCTCCTCGAATCCGCGCTGGGCGGTATCGAGCAGCGGCGCCGGGGCGTTGCGGTCCATCAGCACCTTGCCGGCGATCATGCGGGTGTTGAAGCGCTCGGATTCGGCGAAGAAGGCGTCCACCGAATGGGGGTGTACCGTGCAGTAGACCATAGCCGTAGTGGTGCCGGCGCGCAGCAACTCGCGCAGGAACAGGCCGGCGACCCGCTCGGCGTGGGCGGCGTCGGCAAAGCTCATCTCGGCGGGGAAGGTGTAGGTGTCGAGCCATTCGAGCAGCTGCGCGCCATGGGCGCCGATCATCTGCAGCTGCGGATAATGCACGTGGGCGTCGATGAAGCCGGGGACGATGAGGCCGGTG
Organism: Ancylobacter sp. 3268; assembly: GCF_031456575.1. NCBI lineage: Bacteria > Pseudomonadati > Pseudomonadota > Alphaproteobacteria > Hyphomicrobiales > Xanthobacteraceae > Ancylobacter > Ancylobacter sp. 3268. The sequence goes on along the minus strand of NZ_JAVDUX010000020.1, from coordinate 78,799 downwards.
CGGTGATCGATGAGATCGATGTCCGGCGAAAGTCCCGGCGCCAGATCGGCATAGGGACCGATGGCGGCGATGACGCCGTCCTCGATGACGATCAGCGCATCCTCGATATGGTCGAGGCAGTCGCCGGCCGGCAGGGCGAAGGGATCGGCCTTGAGGCTGAGGGCGGGACCGCGAAGGGCGAGGCGCGCGGTGCGCGCGGGTGCGGGGCGCGCGGATGTGGGGCGTGCGGATGTGGGGCGTGCGGATGTGGGGGGGCTGCCGGTCATGCATCCTCCGCCGGCTCGGCCGGGATCAGCGCGTAGAGCTCGTCCGCCTTGAACGGCGTGGCGCGCAGCCGCACGCCGGTGGCATCGAAGATCGCGTTGGCGAGCGCCGGGGCCACCGGATTATACGGGCTTTCGCTCATCGACTTGGCGCCGAGCGGGCCGAGCGTGTCATGGGTATCGGCAAAGAACACCTCGGTGCGCGGCACATCGGCGAAGGTGGGGATGTGATAGCCGCGAAAGGTCGGGTTGGCGACGGCGCCGGCGGCGTCGACCAGCAGGTCCTCATAGAGCGCGGCGCCGATGGCCTGGGCGACGCCGCCCTCTATTTGGCCGCGGCACTGCATCGGGTTGATGACCACGCCGGCATCGGCGGCGTGCAGCGAGCGCAGCAGGCGGATCTCGCCGGAACGACGGTGCACGCCGACCTCGAAGGCCTGGACATTGAAGGCGATCGAGCGCGGCGAGCCATCGGCGCGCCCTTCGGCCTCCAGCGGAGCCAGATCGGCGAGCGGGATGCGCGCCGCGCCGGCGACGACATGCCCGCCCTCGATGCGGCAGAGATCGGTGACGACGCCGGCGCGGGCGGCGGCCACGGCGAGGATGCGCCCGAGCAGGGCCTGCGCGGCGCGGCGGGTGGCCTCGCCGGCCACCACCGTGCCGGTGGAGCCATAGGCGCCGGTGTCATGCGCCACATGGTCGGTGTCGGACTGGCGGATGCGGATGGCGGCGCTGGTGATCCCGAGCACGGTGGCGGCGATCTGCGCGTGCACGGTGGTGGTGCCGTTGCCGAATTCGGCGGTGCCGACCTTCAGCTCGAAACCGCCATCCGGCATCAGGGCGAGATGGCTCATGCCGACATGGCCGCGCGGCGGGACGGTGTCGATCATCGACGCCGCCATGCCGCGCCCGACCAGCCAGTCCGGCCCCGGATCGGGCTTCGGCCCCGCCCGGAGCGCGGTTTCGACCCGATCCAGGCACTGGTCGAGGCCATAGGAGCCGAACTCGACATCGTGGGGATGATCGTCATAGGCGACCAGCGCGTCGCCGGGCACGATGACGTTCCGCCGCCGCAGCGCGAACGGATCGATGCCGAGCGCGTGCGCCAGCTCGTCCATCGCCGATTCCACCGCGAAGATGGTCTGGCTGAGGCCATAGCCGCGAAAGGCGCCGCTGGGCGGGGTGTTGGTGTAGACGGCATAGCCGTCCACCCGCTTATTGGCACAGCGGTAGAGGGTGAGGCACTCATTGGCGCCGTGGAACAGCACGCCGGGGCCATGATTGCCATAGGCGCCGGTATTGGACACCACGGTGAGGGCGAGGGCGGTGAGGGTGCCGTCCGCCCTGGCGCCGATCTTCACCTCGATGCTCATCGGGTGACGGCAGGTGGACGCGGCGAACTGCTCGGCGCGGGTATATTCCAGCTTCACCGGCCGGCCGGTCTTCAGCACCGCCAGCGCCACAATGTCCTCGACCAGCATTTCCTGCTTGCCGCCGAAGCCGCCGCCGACCCGCCCGGTGACGACGCGCACCTTTTCGCGCGGCAGGCCAAAGAGGTTGGCGAGGGCATCGCGGGTGAGGAAGGGCGTCTGCGAGGAGGTGCGCAGCACGAGGCGGCCCTCGCCGTCGCGCCAGCCGATGGCGCCGTGGGTCTCCAGATGCGCGTGCTGCACGCGCTGGGTGCGGTAGGTGGCGGCGAAGACGTGGTCGGCCTGCGCCAACCCTGCCGCGATGTCGCCGATCTCGCCATGCAGCTCGGCGACGATGTTGCGCCGCGCATCGGCGATGCGGGAGGAGGCTGGCTTGTCGTGCAGCACCGGCGCCCCCGGCGCCATCGCCTCGAAGGGATCGAACACCGCCGGAAGCGGCGCATAGGTGACGTCGATCAGGGCGCAGGCGGCCTCGGCCACCGCCTCGCTCTCGGCGACCACGGCGGCGACACGCTGGCCGATATGGCGGATGACCGGATCGAGCACCCGGGTGTCGTCGACGTCGTCGGTGGCGTGGTGGTGGCGGGCGGTGGAGAACAGCGCCTCGGGCGCGTCGGCATGGGTCAGCACCGCGACCACGCCGGGCAGCGCCAGCGCCGCCGCCGCGTCGATCGCCACGATCCGCGCATGGGGGTGCGGCGCCCGCAGGATCTTCATATGCGTGAGGCCGGCGAGCTCGTCCTCCGGCGCCACGTCCATGGTGTAGCCGGCGCGGCCGGTGACGATGGCCGGGCCGGCGGGGGCCGGCAGGCTGCGGCCGCAGGCGGCGCCGGGAGCGTCGGCCTCGACATGGGTGACGCCGTCGATCGCGTCGGCGATGCCGCGATAGCCGGTGCAGCGGCACAGATTGCCCTTGAGCGCGTTCGGCAGGTCGCGGCGCTGCGCCTGATCGAGGGCGGCGGCGGTCATCACCATGCCCGCCGTGCAGAAGCCGCATTGGTAGCCCTGGGCGTCGAGGAAGGCCTGCTGCATGGGATGCAGGCCGCCCTCCGGCGCCAGGCCCTCGATGGTGGTGACGCTGGCGCCCTCGGCCCGGAAGGCGGGATAGAGGCAGGAATGCACCGGCCGCCCGTCGACATGCACGGTGCAGGCGCCGCAATCCCCCGCATCGCAGCCCTTCTTGACGCCGAACCAGCCGAGCTGGCGCAGCAGCGTGCGCAGGCACTGGCCGGGGCGCGGGTCGATGGCGACGGCGGCGCCGTTGACGACGAGATTCATGCCGCTTCTCCCAGAAGTTCGGCACGGACTTCCTCGGCGAACAGATGGGTCATGTGCCGCCGCCAGTCGGGGCGGCCGTGAACGTCGTCATAATACAGCGCCGGCGGGAGTGCGGCGGCGAGCCGCCCGGCGAGGGCGGCACGGTCCGGCGGCGCCGGAAAATCCAGCCGCTGCGGCCGCCGCGTCGCCGCCGTCACCGTCAGCCGGAAGCTGCCGTCGCGGTCCAGCGTGCCGATGACGAGCACGCCGGAGCGCCCGAGCGGGGTGAGCGACGCCCGGCGGAAGGCGAAGCGGCGGGCCAGCGCGGCGGCCGGCAGCTCGATGCGGCGCAGCAATTCGCCGGGCGCCAGCGCGTTCTCGCGCGGGCCGCGCACGAAATCGAGCACGGGCAGGCGGCGCTCGCCGCCATCGCCGGCCCACAGCACGCAGCTTCCGTCGAGCGCGGCGGCAAGCGAGATCATCGGCCCCGCCGGCAGGCCGAGGCAGATATTGCCGCCGACCGTCGCCATGTTCCACACCTTGAACGAGGCGAGGAAGGCGCGGCAGCATTCGCCGATCAGCGGCGCCGCCGTCCAGCCGGCGGGCGCCTCGTAGGCATGGAGCTCGGCGATGGTGCAGGTGGCGGCGATGTCGAGCCCGGCTTCGCCGGCTGAGAGCGGCGGCCAGCGCAGCTTCGACAGATCGATGAGCCGGCGCAGTTCCGGCTGCGGCTCGGAGAACAGGAAGGTGCCGCCGCCGAGGAAGGCGTCGCCCGGCCGGGCGGAGCCGATCTCGTCGCGTGCGCGGGGGCGCAGCACCTCGGTGATGGTGTTGATGTCCATGGGCCTCCGCCGCCTCAGCTGCGGGCGATGGTGCACTCGATCTGGCCATGCGGCTCGTCGGTGGGGGTGAACACCCGCCCGTCGAAAGCGCGGCCGAACGGCGACAGATCGATGGGCAGATAGTGCTTGTTGGGGCAGGCGAAGCTGATCTCGGCGATCTCCGGCACCGCCGCCAGCACCGCCTCGCCCATCAGATAGAGCGTGTTCTGCACGCCGGGGCTGTAGGTGGTGGCGAACACCTTCAGCGCTTCGGCCAGCACGGCGGCATTGGCCTCGGGATAGGAGGCGGGCGCCTGCGCCCAGCGCCAGCTGGCCTCCATCGCGGTGGCGAACAGCCGGTCCGCCGTCGGCTTCAGCGTGGTGGCCTCGTCGAACCAGTAATCCTCCCAGCCCGATTCGGTGGTCTTGAGGAAGGTGAAGCCGGAAATCCCCGAGACGATGGTGGTGCCGGCGCGCGCGGCCGAAACCTTCACCACGGGATGGCCATTGCCGTCGAGCACATAGGCATGGTCGTGCGGGGCGCCGTCGACGGCGATGCGCACCCATCGGGTCTCGCTGGCGGTGATCTCCACCGTCTCGACATGGTCGTAGCGGTCGAGGAAATGGCGGGCGAGCACCGCGCAATAGGCCTCGTTGTCGAGGCCGACATGGTCGCGGGCGACGATGTTGACGATGTTCTTGATCGAATCGGTGGCGACGACCTTGCTGTTGTCGCCTGCGGTATAGGCGGCGTCGAAGGCGCCGGTGAGCATGCACTGCACCGTCAGCTCGCGGACCTGGTGGCGGGGGCTGTCGCGCTCGACGCGCATGATGCGCACCCGGCCCTTGCCATAGCTGTTGCGGATCAATGGCATGTCAGTCTCCCCTTCTTCAGCCCTCGGGCCGGGCGAAGCAATGCGCATGCCGCGGCCGGGCCCCTGTTCCATCGCGACGGACTGGGACGCAGATTTCGCTATTGCGGGCGCGGCGGCAATGCGCTGGCGCAAAATACCGCCGGGCGCGGTCAAGCGCCGCATGGGAGACCGCCGCTCCGCGCCATGGCGCGGGACGGCCGGGCGGCAGGGTGCCCTCGGCGGGGAGGCGGTGCTGGCGGCGTCGTGCGCCGGCGACCGTCAGGTCATCGTCCGTCAAGCTGCGTCCGTCAGGTCTCGTCCGTCAGGTCTCTGGCAAATGACGGGCGTCACCGAGAACGGGTGGTACACATCCAAGGAAAGATGCAGAGGGAGGACTATCGGCTCTTCGCAGAAGCCGGCCCCCTCCACGGAGAAACCCGTCATGACCGCCGACCCCCAGCTTTCCGCCCCCGCCCCGTTCCGCGCGCCGTTCCGTCTCGACGGGAGGGTGGCGCTGGTCACCGGCTCCGCCCGCGGGCTCGGCTTCGAGATGGCGAAGGCGCTGGCGCTGGCCGGAGCGAAGGTGACCATTAACGGGCGCGACCACGGGCGGCTCGCCGCCGCGGCGCAGGCGCTCGCCGCCGCGACCGGCTGCGAGGTGGAGGTCGCGGCCTTCGACATCGCCGATCACGCCGCGGCGTCGGCGGCGCTCGCGGCGCTGCACGCGCGTCATGGCCGGCTCGACATTCTCGTCAACAATGTCGGCGCCCGCGACCGGCGGGCCCTGGAGACCTTCACCGCGGAGGAGGCGGAGCGGCTGTTGGCCACAGATCTTCTGGCGCCGATGCTGCTGGCGCGCCAGGCCGCCGGCTACATGGCGGCGCAGGGACATGGCAGGCTCATCGCCGTCACCTCGATCGCCGGGCAGGTCGCCAATCGCCACGACCCGGTCTACACCGCCGCCAAGGCCGGATTGGCCGGGCTGATGCGGGCGCTCGCGGTGGATTATGCCCGCGACGGGGTGACCAGCAACGCCATCGCGCCCGGCATGTTCGCCACCGAGACCAATCAGGGGCTGGTGCACGATGCCGCCTTCTCCGCCTTCGTCGATGTGCGGGTGCCGATGGGGCGCTGGGGGCGGCCGCACGAGATCGGCGCGGCGGCGGTGTTCCTCGCCTCCGACGAGGCGTCCTTCGTCAACGGCCATGTCCTGACCGTCGATGGCGGCCAGACGGTGCGCATGTAGCTGCGCCTCCCGGCCCTCTCGACGCCGCGTCCCTGCCGCTCCATACAGCGGCGAGAACGACAGGGAGGAGCCGACATGGCCGGATTCAGTGACCAGCTTCGCGAGGAAAACAAAGGCAACTGGAGCGCATCGACCCATCACCGTTTCGTCGACGAGATCTTTCGCGGCGCGGTGGCGGACGATGTCATGCGCCGCTATCTCATCCAGGACTATCAGTTCGTCGACCGTTTCGTGGCGCTGATCGGCGCCGCGATCGCCACGGCCGACCGCTTTGAATCGCGGGTACGCTTCTCGCAATTCGCCGCCATGATCACCAGCGACGAGAACACCTATTTCCTGCGCGCCTTCGACGCGCTCGGCGTGCCGGAAGACCAGCGCCTGGCGCCGGTACTGACCGCGCCGACCCGCGCCTTCCGGAATTTGATGGAGGAGGCAGCGGGCGCGCGCAGCTATGCGTGCTGCCTTGCCGTGCTTTGCGTGGCCGAGTGGCTGTATCTCGACTGGGCCGACCGGCCCGGTGCGGCGCTGCCGGACGGTTTCGTGCATGCCGAGTGGATCACGCTGCACAACAATGATGGTTTTCGTGCTTTCGTAACCTGGCTGCGCCGGGAGCTCGATCGCGCCGGCGCGGCGGCGGATGAAGAAAACCGGGCGCGTGCCGCCGATCTGTTCCGTCGTGCTGTCGCCTGTGAGCGAGACTTCTTCGATCACGTCTACGCTAGTGACGTGTGAGCGGGCGGAACCAATAAAATCACGGTCGACACGCCGCAATTGATCGCGAATGCCGGATTTTTGCCAGAATTTCCGAAACTATTCCCGGCGGCTCGAAAGTGAGGCGCCACAATAGTTCGCCGGGCGCAATACATCCGCCGGCCCGCAGCGCGCGGTGCGCTGATGCAATCGCAGGCAGTGCTTTTGGGTGGGTGAATCAACTGAGGCGGGTGACGTCAGGCGAGGTCAATGACGCGCGGTTTGGAGGCTTTATTTTCGTATCGGGAAGGTTTTTGACAATTTTGCTTGTTGACCTTTCCCGCGGAGGTGTTACACCGAATCAAGACTTGTATGGAGAAGATAGATGTCGGGAACAGAAGATTCGTCGGTGGATTACCTCGGTCTTACGGCGGATGTGGTTGCCGCTTTCGTCGGTAACAATTCCGTGCCGGCGTCGGAGTTGCCTGATCTGATTTCGAAGGTGCACACGGCACTGCTTCGCCTGAACACGCCCGCCCCGGTGGTAGTGGAAGAAGTTCTGAAGCCTGCCATCCCGGTGAAGAAGTCGGTGACGCCGGAGTTCATCGTGTGCTTGGAGGACGGGCTGAAGTTCAAGTCGCTCAAGCGTCATCTGCGCACGAAGTACAATATGACTCCGGAAGAGTACCGCGCTAAGTGGGGTCTGCCGAACGACTATCCGATGGTTGCACCGAGCTATGCCGAGGCGCGCTCCAACCTCGCCAAGAAGATGGGCCTCGGCCAGCAGCGCAAGAAGCCGGCGCCGGTCGCTCCCGCCAAGCCCCGCGGCCGTAGCCGCAAGGCGGCGGCCTGAACGCCAGACATCACGCGCCACGGCCATCGGTCGTGGCGTGAGGCGGCGACATCACACGACCGGGCCGGTGGCCCGGTCGTTTTCGTTTCTGCCGCTGCTTTCGGGCGCCAGCTTCCTGCCGGTCCGGCCGCGCAGGCAGGGGCTTCACGTCGTCGGTTTCACATGCTGGGCTTCACATGCTCGGGCTTTACGTGCTCGGGCCGGAAGCCGAGGCCGATCAGCCGGCCGGCGAGATGCGCGAGCACGGGCCAGCGGGCAATGGCCTTCAGGAAGCCGGGCGGCCCGCTGCGGCTGGCGCTGCGCGGCTTGTCGGGATTGCGGCGCATCATCAGCTGGAGCTTCTGGGTCGCCCAGGTGGGAAAGCGGCGCCGCGCCTCCACCGCCGCGAGATCGGCATTGCCGAGCCGGCCGGCCCGCAGCGGCGCGATGAGGCGGTTGGCGGCGGCCACCGCGTCCTGGATGGCAAGGTTCACGCCGACCCCGCCGATCGGCGACATCGCATGCGCGGCGTCGCCGATGCAGATCAGGCCCGGCCGCCACCAGCGCGCCAGCCGGTCGATGCGCACGCTGAGCAGGTGGATGTCGTCCCAGGATGTGATCTCGCCGACCCGCTCCGCCGGCAGCGGCGAGACGGCGGCGACGGCGGCGCGGAAGGCATCGAGCCCCAGCGCCTGCACATCGGCATAGCTGCCCTTTCGTACCACATAGCCGCATTGCCAATGCTCGCCACGGTCGATGAGCACGAAGCCCTGCCGCGGTCCGGCATGAGCCATGGTCGGGCTCGGATCGCCCGGCCGATGCGACAGCTTGAACCACAGGACATCGCTCGGACTGCCGAACTGCGTGACGTGCAGCCCCGCCAGCGCGCGCACCCGCGAGCCGCGTCCATCGGCGCCGACGGTGAGCGCGGCACGGATCGGCATCTCGCCTTCCGGGGTACGGATGACGAGCCCGCCAATGCGGCCGGCTTCCTCGATCAGCGCCGTCACCTCGGCGTTCATGATCAGCCGGAAGCCGGGAAAGCGGGCGGCCTCGCGGGCCAGAAAAGCCAGGAAATCCCATTGCGGCATGAAGGCGATGAAGCGGGCCCGCACCGGCAGCCGCGAGAAATCGGCAAGGGTGACGTCGGCCCCGCCGATCTCGGCATGCAAGGTCGGCGCCCGAGTGTGCGGCAGCTGGAGCAGCGCCTCGGCGAGGCCGAGCTCGTGCATCACCTCCAGCGTCGAGGGATGGATGGTGTCGCCGCGAAAGTCGCGCAGGAAATCGGCGTGCTTCTCGACCAAGGTGACCCTCAGCCCGGCACGCGCCAGAAGCAGCGCCAGCATGAGGCCGGCCGGTCCGGCGCCGGCAATGACGCAATCGAGGTTTGGTACCCCGTCGAGGTCTTGCACGCCGCCGGGATCATGGTCGTTTCGATGGAGAGTAGGCACGATGGCAGCTTTCTCGCGATCGGACGGGTCGCCCGAAGATATGAGCCTCGCACAGTAAGCATAAACATCGGCACGTGCATTGGCAGCCGCCGCGCTCATGTCTACACATATGGGCGAGGGGGCCACGCCGGCGGGGCGCGGCAAAGGGAGTGGCTGCCGGAGTGACCGTTTCCGCCAAAACCGTGCCGCCGGCCGAGCCGACCACGCTGCACCAGCGCATCCGCGCCGATCTCGAGGGGAAGATCCTCTCCGGGGAGTGGAAGCCGGGCCACCGCATTCCGTTCGAGCACGAGTTGATGGCGCAGTATGGCTGCGCCCGGATGACGGTGAACAAGGTGATCGCCGGGCTGGTGGCCGCCGGGCTCATCGAGCGGCGGCGGCGGGCCGGCTCCTTCGTCATCCAGCCGCGCATCCAGTCGGCGGTGCTGGAGATCCCCGACCTCGCCAACGAGATCGCCGCGCGCGGCGAGGCTTATGGCTACCGGCTGCTGTCGCGCCGGCTGCGGGTGGCGGGCGGTGCCGACCCCGCCGAGAGCGGCATGGCGACCGGCGAGGGCGTGGTGGAGCTGCGCTGCCTGCACCTCTCCAATGGACGGCCCTTCGCGGTGGAGGATCGGCTGATCGCGCTTGCCGTGGTGCCGGAGGCGGCGTCGGTGGATTTCTCGCGGACCGCGCCGGGTTCCTGGCTGCTGGGCCATGTGCCATGGACGGCGGCCGAGCACCGCATCTCGGCCTTGGCCGCGGGGGCGCGCGAGGCGCGCGACCTCGACGTGACCAAGGGCGCGCCATGCCTGTGCCTGGAGCGGCGCACCTTCCGCGCCGAGCAGACCATCACCTATGCCCGCCAGCTGTTCCGCGGCGATGCCTATAATCTCGTCGCCCACTTCTCGCCGAAGGGGTGAGGCGGGATCAGGGTGTCGCCGAAACGCCGAGTTCGTCCAGCGAGAAGGCGATCCCACGCACCGTGCCGCGGCCGGTGACGATGGTGTCGATCCGCCGGGCGACGGCTGGCTGCGGGGCGCCCGACCTTTGCCCGGCGAAGAGGGCCCCCACCGCCGCGATCCGTTCCGGCTCGCCAGTGGGCGGCGCCGGATCGAGGGCGGCGAACTGGGTGAGCGCCCGCCGCACCGAGCCCGGGCCGGCCTGCACCAGGCGGTCGAAGACGAGCAGGCGGCCGCGCTCGCTCGCAAGGCCGAATGCACGGGCGAACTCGGCCGCTTGCCTGTAGGCGTCGAGCACCCGCTGCTGGTAAGCAATGCGGAACTCCGGCAGGGCCATCAGCTGGCGGCCGGCGCGGGCGAGGTCGTCGCCGCCGACGTCGTTGAAGCCGTTGGCAAGCGCGCGCAAGGGCTTGGCATCCTCGCCCAGCAGCGTGTCCAGCCGGCGTGTGGTGCCATCGTCGAGTGCGGCGATCATCTCGCCGAGCCAGCCCGGTATCGAGGCTCCGACGCACCCGACCGAGAGGCTTCGGCCGAAGCCGCGCACCGCTCGTTCCACCGAAACCCGGCGGCCGCAATCGGTGGTACCGGTTTCGAACAGCCCGACAATGGCGAGCGCGCGGTCGAATTCCGGCAAGCTGCCGGAGGCCGGCGGCGCCGCGCCGGGATCGGCAACGGCGCGTGCGGCCCGCGCCGACAGCAGCAGGCCGGCGCTCGGCTCGCCGGCGGCCGGTGCCGGCGGTTCGCCGCCACCGTCGGACGAGGCGCCGCGCCGCAGGGTCAGCTCCACCAGCCCATCCGCCTCGCTCTTGCGGCCCAGCATATAGACCGAGCCGCCCTCCACCGCGAGCAGCTTCTCGGCGGCGCCGGCTTTCAGCCCCGGCCCCTGCCAGCCAAGCGTGTAGAGCATCCGCGCCGGCACCGTCAGCCGGGCGTCCTCGCCCTTACGCGCCTGCGCCACCGCGACGGCGCGGTTGGCGTTCGCCGGATCGGCGGCGAAGACGTCGGCGGCGAGGTCGACGCCCGGCTCGATGCGGACGGTCATCACCGCCTGGTCGGTGAAATAGGGGGCGAGGCTCGGCGCTACCCAGGTTTTGGCGAAGGACAGGATCTTATCGGCATTGCCGACGACCAGGGCGACGGCGGCGATGACGCTGCCGAGCCCGACAAGCCAATTCCTCATGCCCCCGTTTTTCATGCCCCGCGCCGCCCCGCCCCGCGCCGCCCCGCCTCGTCCCGGCTCGTGGCACGGCCGGCGGCCGGCCGCGCCCGCGCCGACGGATCATGCCACCGAAGCGGCGGCAGCGACAGCGGTCAACGAGGCGGGCGCCCCCGCGGCACCACCGCCCTCAGCCCAATATGCCCGGCAGGTCGAGCTGGTGCTCGCGGGCGCAGTCGAGCGCGATGTCGTAGCCGGCATCGGCATGGCGCATGACCCCGGTGGCGGGGTCGTTCCACAGCACGCGGGCGAGGCGGGCATCGGCCTCCGCCGTGCCGTCGCAGCAGATCACCATGCCGGCATGCTGGGAGAACCCCATGCCGACGCCGCCGCCATGATGCAGTGACACCCAGGTGGCGCCCGACGCGGTGTTGAGCAGGGCGTTGAGCAGCGGCCAGTCGGACACCGCGTCCGAGCCGTCCTGCATCGCTTCGGTCTCGCGGTTGGGCGAGGCGACCGAACCGGAATCGAGATGGTCGCGGCCGATAACGATGGGGGCCTTGAGTTCGCCTGTCCGCACCATCTCGTTGAAGGCCAGGCCGAGCCGGTGGCGGTCGCCGAGGCCGACCCAGCAGATGCGCGCCGGCAGGCCCTGGAACTGGATGCGCTCGGCCGCCATGTCCAGCCAGTTGTGCAGGTGCGGATTGTCGGGGATCAGCTCCTTCACCTTGGCGTCGGTCCGGGCGATGTCCTCCGGGTCGCCGGACAGCGCCGCCCAGCGGAACGGGCCGATGCCGCGGCAGAACAGCGGGCGGATATAGGCCGGCACGAAGCCGGGGAAATCGAAGGCGTTGGCGACGCCTTCCTCCAGCGCCATCTGGCGGATGTTGTTGCCGTAGTCGACGGTGGGGATGCCCTGATGGAAGAAGTCGAGCATTGCCGTGACGTGCACCGCCATCGAGGCCTTGGCCGCCTTCGCCACCCCGGCGGGATCGGAGAGCTTGCGATCCTCCCACTGTCCCAGCGTCCAGCCGGCCGGCAAATAGCCGTTGACCGGGTCATGGGCCGAGGTCTGGTCGGTCACCGCATCCGGCCGGATGCCGCGCCTGACCAGTTCCGGCAGCACCTCGGCGGTGTTGCCGAGAAGGCCGACCGAGAGCGGCTTGCCCTCGGCGCAGGAGCGCTCAATCATCAGCAGCGCCTCGTCGAGGCTGGTGGTCGAGGTGTCGAGATAGCCGGTGCGCAGCCGGAACTCGATGGAGGAGGGCCGGCATTCCACCGCGAGGCAACTCGCCCCCGCCATGGTGGCGGCGAGCGGTTGCGCCCCGCCCATGCCCCCCAAGCCGCCGGTGAGGATCCATTTGCCCTTCAGCGAGCCGCCGAAATGCTGGCGGCCCATCTCGACGAAGGTCTCGTAGGTGCCCTGCACGATGCCCTGGGCGCCGATATAGATCCACGAGCCGGCCGTCATCTGGCCGTACATCATCAGGCCCTTCTTATCGAGCTCGTTGAAGTGCTCCCAGGTCGCCCAGCGCGGCACGAGGTTGGAATTGGCGATCAGCACCCGCGGCGCGTCCCTGTGGGTGCGGAACACCCCGACCGGCTTGCCGGACTGCACCAGCAGGGTCTGGTCCTCCTCCAGCCGGCGCAGTGTGGCGACGATGCGGTCGAAGCTCTCCCAGTCGCGCGCCGCCCGGCCGATGCCGCCATAGACCACCAGTTCGCCCGGCTTCTCGGCGACATCGGGATCGAGATTGTTCATCAGCATGCGCAGCGGCGCCTCGGTGAGCCAGCTCTTCGCCGTGAGCTCGGTGCCGCGGGCGGCGCGGATGGTGCGGGAATTGTCGATACGGGTCATGGACGGGCTCCCTCAGAGCGGGCGAAGGCGAGGCACGCCTCGAAGATGGCGACGAGCGCGGAACGGACGGGGGCAGCGTAGGCGGGATCATAGGGCGCCGGCCAGTTGTCCGGGCCGACGGGGCCGAGCGGCTCGGGCATGTAGGCGCGGCAGGCGAGTTCCATCTGCACCGCATGCACGCCGCGTTCCGGCGCGCCGTAATGGCGGGTGATGTAGCCGCCCTTGAAGCGGCCATTGCTGACGCGCGAGAAGGCGGTGGCGTCGCAGATCGCCTCGATGGCGGCCTGCAACTCCGCTGCGCAGCTGGCGCCGGAATTGGTGCCGAGGTTGAAGTCCGGCAGCGTGCCCGGAAACAGGCGGGGGATCACCGAGCGGATCGAGTGGCAGTCATACAGCACCACCGTGCCGTGGGTGGCGCGGGCATGCTCGATCTCCGCCGACAGGGCGGCGTGATAAGGATCGAAATAGGCCGCGCGGCGGGCGGCAACGTCCGGGTCCTTGCCGTCCCTGTAGAGCGGTTCGCCGTCGAAGCTGGTGGTCGGGCACAGCTCGGTGGTCGCCTGTCCGGGATAGAGCGAGACGCCGGACGGATCGCGGTTGACGTCGACGGCGGTGCGGGAAATCGAGGTGCGCACCACGCTGGCGCCCATGCCGGCGGCGAAATCGTAGAGCTGTTCGATCCACCAGTCGCAATCCTTGCGGGCGAGCCAGGGCGAGACGAGGTCGGGCGCGATGTCGTCGGGAATGTCGGTGCCGGTGTGCGGCAGCGACACCACCAGCGGCGCAGTACCGCGATGGACGGAGAGGAAATCGGGGCGGTCAGTCATGGGCGTTGATTTCCGCAAGGATGCCGGGGCTCCCTCTCCCCGCACCGAACTCGGCTGTTGCCGAGTTCGGCATTCGGCATGGCCAACATCGGAGACATCCGATGTTGGCGGAGAGGGCTGGGCTGAGGGGGCTTCCCGGCCCCCCGATGTCGTCCCCTCTCACCCGGCGCTGCGCGCCGACCTCTCCCCCACGGGGAGAGGTAAGCCAAGGCGTCCGTCATCACTCTGTCTCCCCGCTGATCGCCGGCAGCACGCCGCCCACCAGCGCGGCGATGACGCCGGAGCGGATGAGCGCGTTGGCCGCTTCCATGTCGGGGGCGAAATAGCGGTCGTCATCGAGATGCGGCACCTGTGCGCGGATGGCGGCGCGTACCTTCTCCAGCACCGGCGAGGAGGCGAGCGGGGCGTGGAAATCGCAGCCCTGCGCACTCGCCAGCAACTCGATGCCGATCACCGCCACGGCGTTCTCCACCATGCCCAGCAAGCGGCGGGCGCCGTGGGCGGCCATGGAGACATGGTCCTCCTGGTTGGCGGAAGTCGGGATGGAATCGACGCTGGCCGGATAGGCCTTCTGCTTGTTCTCCGAGACCAGCGCGGCGGCGGTGACCTGCGGGATCATGAAACCGGAATTGAGCCCAGGCTTGGGGGTGAGGAAGGCCGGCATGCCCGACAGCGCCGGGTCGACCAGCATGGCGATGCGCCGCTCGGCCAGCGAGCCGATTTCGCAGACGGCCAATGCGATCATATCGGCGGCAAAGGCTACCGGCTCGGCGTGGAAATTGCCGCCCGACAGCGCGACGCCGTCCTCGGCGAAGATCAGAGGATTGTCGGAGACGCCGTTGGCCTCGGTCTCCAGCGTGGTCGCGGCCTGTCTGAGCACGTCGAGCGCCGCGCCCATCACCTGCGGCTGGCAGCGCAGGCAATAGGGATCCTGCACCCGCTCGTCGCCGACGAGATGCGAGGCGCGGATCGCCGAGCCGGCCATCAGCCGGCGCAGCGCCTCGGCGGTCTCGATCTGGCCCTTGTGCTTGCGCAGCGCGTGGATGCGCGGATCGAACGGCGCATCCGAGCCGCGCGCGGCATCGGTGGACAGCGCGCCGGTGACGAGGGCCGAGCGGTAGAGGTTTTCCGCCTCGAACAGGCCGGCCAGCGCATTGGCGGTGGAGAACTGCGTGCCGTTGAGGAGGGCGAGGCCTTCCTTGGGGCCCAGCTCGACGGGCGCGAGCCCGGCATCGGCCAAGGCGGTGGCGGCCGGCAGCCGGGTGCCGTCGACGAAGATCTCGCCGACGCCGATCATGGTGGTGGTCATGTGCGACAGCGGCGCGAGGTCGCCGGAGGCGCCGACCGAGCCCTGGCAGGGCACCACCGGGGTGAGGCCCTTCTGCAGCATGGCTTCGAGCAGCTTGAGTGTCGCCGGCTGGATGCCGGAGGCGCCCTGGGCGAGGCTGGCGAGCTTCAAGGCCATCATCAGCCGGGCGACCGGCACCGGCATCGGCGCACCGACGCCGGCGGCATGCGATAGCACGATGTTGCGCTGGAGCGTGGCGAGGTCGGCATCGCCGATCTTCACCGTCGCCAGCTTTCCGAAACCGGTATTGATGCCGTAGACGGGTTCCCCTTTCGCCAGGATGTCGGCCACCGCCCTGGCCGAGCGTTCCACCGCCGGCAGGCAGGCGGAATCGAGCCGGGCGCTGGCGCCGCGATAGATGGCGCGCCACTCCGCGAGGGAGACGGCGCCGGGCTTCAGGACGATCTCGGTCATTTTCCCCTCCACACCCGCGCATGCAGCGGGTTGAACCCCATGCGGTAGACCAGCTCGGCCGGGCGCTCGATGTCCCAGATGGCGAGGTCGCACTGTTTGCCGGCTTCCAGCGTGCCAATGTCGTCGAGACGCCCGAGCGCGCGGGCGGCCTCGCGGGTGACGCCGGCGAGGCACTCGTCCACCGTCAGGCGGAACAGCGTCGCGCCCATGTTCATGGTGAGCAAGAGCGAGGTGAGCGGCGAGGTGCCGGGATTGCAATCGGTGGCCAGCGCGATCTTCGTGCCATGCGCGCGGAAAAGATCGACCGGCGGCAGCTTGGTTTCGCGGATGAAGTAGAAGGCGCCCGGCAGCAGCACCGCCACCGTGCCGGCCCGCGCCATGGCGGCGGCGCCGTCGGCGTCGGTGTGCTCGAGATGGTCGGCGGACAGCGCGCCGAATTCGGCGGCCAATTTGGCGCCGTGCAGGTTGGAGAGCTGGTCGGCATGCAGCTTCACCGGCAGGCCGAGGGCGCGGGAGGCGGCGAACAGGTGGGCGACCTCGTCGGGCGGGAAGGCGATGCCCTCGCAGAAGGCGTCCACCGCATCGGCGAGCTTCTCGGCGGCGATGCGCGGCAAGAGGGCGATGACCTGATCGATATAGCCGGCCTTGTCGCCGTTCGCCTCCGGCGGTAGGGCGTGGGCGCCGAGATAGGTGGCGGCGACCGACACCGGGCGCGCCTTGCCGAGCGCGCGGGCGGCGCGCAGGCTCTTCAGCTCCGCCTCGTCGGAAAGACCGTAGCCGGACTTGATCTCGATGGTGGTGACGCCCTCGGCGATCAGCGCGTCGAGGCGCGGCAGGGCGGCGGCGACGAGGTCCTCTTCGCTGGCGGCCCGGGTGGCCTTCATGGTGGAGACGATGCCGCCGCCGGCGCGGGCGATCTCCTCATAGGAGGCGCCGGCGAGCCGCAATTCGAACTCATGCGCGCGGTCGCCGCCGAAGACGAGATGGGTGTGGCAATCTATCAGGCCGGGGGTGATCCAGCGGCCCTCGACGTCGAGGGTTTCCTCCGCCTCCAAGGCGGGAGCCTCGGTGGCCGGACCGGCATAGACAATGCGGCCATCGGCGGCGGCGATCAGGCCGTCCTCGACGATGCCGAGCCCCGGCCGGGCCTCGTCGAGGGTGGCGAGGCGGGCACCGCGCCAGATACGCTCGCATCTCATGTCCGGGCTCCCGGCAAAGTCGTTGGCAACGGCCTTAATATGTATATACATAAATACAGCGAAGGCGGCTTGTCCATATCGAATCGGCGAAAGGCGGCGGCGATGACTGTGTTGTGGTGCGGCAGTGTGCTGCTTTCCAAGGGCTGGATGCGCGATGTGCGTCTCAGCCTAGCCGATGGACGCATCGTCGGCATCGCCGCCGGCGTGGCGCCGCAGCCCGGCGACGAACGCCATGCGGTGGTGATTCCCGGCCTGCACAACCTGCACAGCCATGCCTTCCAGCGGGCGATGGCGGGACTCACCGAGGTGCGCGGCCCGGCGGGCGACAGCTTCTGGACCTGGCGCGACCAGATGTACCGTGCCGTCGACCGGCTCGACCCGGACGATGTCGAGGCGATCGCCGCTCTCGCCTATGTCGAGATGCTGGAGGCCGGCTTCACCCGTGTCGGCGAATTCCACTACCTGCATCACGACCGCGACGGCATGCCCTATGCCGATATCGGCGAGCTCTCGCACCGTATCGCCGCCGCGGCGTCGGTCACCGGCATCGGGCTGACCCTGCTGCCGGTGTTCTATGCGCATGGCGGCTTCGGCGGGCAGGCGCCCGGGCACGGCCAGCGGCGCTTCCTGAACGATGTCGAGCGCTTCGGCCGGCTGATGGAAAGCGCCGCAAGGGCGGTGGCGCCGCTGCCCGGCGCGGTGCTCGGCCTCGCGCCGCACAGCCTGCGCGCCGCGACGGCGCAGGAGATCGCCGCCATCCTGCCGCTGACCGCCGGGCCGGTCCACATCCATGTCGCCGAGCAGGTGAAGGAGGTCGAGGATTGCCTCGCCTTCTCCGGCACGCGGCCGGTGGATTATCTCTACGACAACGCCCCCGTGGACGGGCGCTGGTGCCTGATCCACGCCACCCACATGACCGAGGCGGAGACCGCGCGGCTGGCGGCGAGCGGCGCGGTGGCCGGCCTGTGCCCGATCACCGAGGCCAATCTGGGCGACGGCATCTTCCCCGGCGGCCGCTTCGCCGAGCTGGGCGGGCGCTATGGCGTCGGCTCGGATTCCAATGTGCGCATCGATGCGGCGGAGGAGCTGCGGCTGCTGGAATATTCCCAGCGGCTCAGCCAGCGGGCGCGTAATGTGATGGCGCTGGCGCCGGGCGCCTCGACCGGGCGTCGGTTGTTCGATGCTGCGCTTTCCGGCGGCGCACAGGCGCTGGGGGCGCAGGCGGGGATCGCCGTGGGGCGGCCGGCCGACCTCGTCAGCTTTGACGCCGGCACGCCGTCGCTGCACGGCAAGACGGGCGATGCGCTCATCGACGGCTGGATTTTTGCCGGCGGCGCGCCGGTCGATGCGGTGTGGCGGGGCGGGGTGAAGCTGGTGGAACGCGGCCGCCACCATGCCCGCGAGGCGGCCGAGGCCGGCTATCGGCGGGTGCTGGACAAGCTGGCCCACTGATCGACGGCCCTCCGGACTTTCCCGTGCCGCCGGGGTCGTCGAAACCTTGTATTTGGTATACATCAAATCGGAGTGGAGGACGCTCCGATGCGTGACAACGAACAGGCGGCGCAGCCCGCCACCCCGAACGAGGCCGGCGCGGCGCGCGACTACCGCATTCGCGCGCGCCGGCAGGAGAGTGACATCATCACCTCCTTCGAACTGGCACCCGCCGACGGCACGCCGCCGCCCGCCCATGTCGCCGGGCAGTATCTGACGCTGTTCACCGCGATTCCCGGCCTCGGCGAGACCAAGCGCAACTACACCATCTCCACGGCGCCGAATGGCGATCATCTGCGCATTTCGGTGAAGCGCGAGCCGCAGGGACAGGTGTCGCGCTGGCTGCACGATGCGGCGCCGGCCGGCACCGCGCTGAAGATCGCGCCGCCGGCGGGGAGCTTCGTGCTGCCGGCAACGCGGACGCGGCCGATCGTGATGGTGAGCGGCGGCGTCGGGCTGACGCCGATGATCGCCATGCTGGAGGCGCTGGCGGCCGAGAAGGCGAGCGTGCCGGTGCATTTCGTCCACTGCACCCGCGACGGCGCCACCCATGCCTTCGCCGCGCATGTGAAGCAGCTGGTCGGGGCGCTGCCGAATGCCCGCGCCACCTTCTTCTACAGCCAGCCGCGGCCGCAGGACCGGCAGGGCAGCGATTTCGACCTGCCCGGCCGGCTGACGGCCGACTGGCTGACGGCCGAGACGCCGCTGGCCGAGGCGGAGTATTTTGTCTGCGGTCCGCTCGGCTTGCTGCGGGCGCTGGTGCCGGCACTCGCCAAGGCCGGCGTCCCGGCGGAGCGGCTGCATTACGAGTTCTTCGGCCCGGTCGAGGACCTGTTCGATGCGGAGGGCGAGGCTTCGGCGCCGGTGCCGGCTTCAGGCGATGCGGTGGAGGCCTATCAGGCCAAGGCCGAAGGCGGCTTCGCCCGCGACGAGATTGCCGAAGGCCTGATCGACAGCGCCGCCGATGCGGTGGTGGCGAGCGACCGCGACGGGCGGATCGTGATGTGGAATCCCGGTGCCGCGCGCATTTTCGGCTTCAGCGAGGCGGAGGCGCTCGGCCAATCGCTCGACATCATCATCCCCGAGCCGTTCCGCGCCCGCCACTGGGAGGGCTATGCCGAGACGGTGGCGAGCGGCAAGAGCCGCTACGGCGCCGGCGACCTGCTGGCGGTGCCGGGCCTGACCAAGGACGGAAGGCGCATTTCGCTCGAATTCACCATCGTCCTGCTCAAGGACGCGGCAGGGCAGGTGCGCGGCATGGCGTCGGTGCTGCGCGACGTGACCCGCCGCTTCGAGGAGACGCGGGCGCTCAAGAAGGAGCTGGCGGTGCTGAGGAGCGGCTGACGGACGCAGCTGCCGGCTTCGGCCCGCCGCTTGCTTCCTGGCGCGGGATGTTCCAGTGCGTGGTGCCGATGCTCCGTTGCCGTTCGCCTTTGACTCCGATGATGGCACGCCCCCATGCCGGTTGATCCGGGCCTGAAGATCGTCATCGTCGACGAGAGCCCGCTGCGCGCCGCCATCCTCGACGAGGGGCTGCGCGAGGCGGGCTATGTCAACGTGATCTGCCTGCCCGAGCGGCACAATCTGCTGGCGCGGCTGCACGCCATCGACCCCGACGTGATCGTCATCGACCTCGAAACACCCTCGCGCGACGTGGTGGAGCAGATGTTCCAGGTCAGCCGCGAGGTGAAGCGGCCGGTCGCCATGTTCGTCGACCAGTCGGACAGCTCCACCATCGAAGCGGCGATCGATGCCGGCGTCTCCGCCTATATCGTCGACGGGCTGAAGAAGGAGCGGGTGAAGCCGATCCTCGACATGACCATCAGCCGCTTCCGCGCCTTCGCCAAGCTGCGCGCCGAGCTGGAGCAGACCCGCACCCAGCTCGAGGAGCGCAAGACCATCGACCGCGCCAAGGGCATACTGATGCGGCTGAAGGACCTCGACGAGGCCACCGCCTATGCGCTGATGCGGCGCACGGCGATGAACGAGAAGAAGCGGCTCGCCGATATCGCCCAGTCCATCATCACCGCGGCGGAAATGCTGAAATGAGACGGCGATCATGAGACGGCAACTATGAGACGGCTTGCCATAGGCTTCATCCCGCTCACCGACGCCGCGACGCTGATCGCCTGCGCCGAGCGCGGCTTCGCCACCGCCGAGGGGCTGGAGATCGACCTGCACCGCGAGGTCTCCTGGGCCAATATCCGCGACCGGCTGAATGTCGGCCTGCTCGACGGGGCGCATATGCTGGCGCCGCAGGCCATCGCCTCCTCGCTCGGCCTCGGCCATGTGCGGGTGCCGCTGGTGGCGGCCTTCGCGCTCAATCTCAATGGCGGCGCCATCACCGTCGCCCCGGAGCTGCATGCGGCGATGGGCGCGACCGGCGAGGACCTCGCCACCGGCGAAGGCACGGCGCGGGCGCTCGGCGCGGTGGTGCGCGGGCGGGCGGGCGCGGGGCAGGAGCAGCTGACCTTCTCCTCGGTCTATCCGTTCTCCACCCACACCTATGCGCTGCGGCACCTGATGGAGGCCGGCGGCCTCGATCCCGATCGCGACGTGCGGCTGGTGGTGGTGCCGCCGTCCTACACGGTGGAGAATCTGCGCTCGGGGCTGATCCACGGCTTCTGCGTCGGCTCGCCCTGGAACAGCGTGGCGGTGGAGGCCGGGGTCGGCCGCATCGCGCTGCTCGGCACCGAATTATTCGCCCGCGCGCCGGAAAAGGTGCTCGGCGTGCATGCCCGCTTCGCCAATGCCGAGCCGGACGTGCTGCGCCGGCTGATCCGCGCGCTGGAGGCGGCGGCGCGCTGGAGCGAGGCGCCGGAGAATCGCGGCGATCTCGTCCGCCTGCTCGCCGAGCCGCGCTTCCTCGGCGTGCGCGCCGACATCATCGAGCGCACCCTGACCGGGCGGCCGGATGTCGGGCCCGGCGGCACCGCCCGCACCGACCCGGATTTCCTGGTGCTGCACCGGGGCGGCGCCACGCGGCCGGATCCGCGCCACGCCTTGTGGATCTACGCGCAGATGGTGCGGGCCGGACAGGCCGGCTACGCGGCGGACGCGGTGCACGAGGCGCAGGCGGTCTATCGGCCCGATCTCTACGACGCGGCTCTCGGGCTTGCCGCGCGCCCGCCGGCGGCGCAAGGCGATCCGGTCGGCACGCGTTTCGGCGAAGCGTTCGATGCCGAGGACAGCGCGAGCGTCGCGGCCTATCTGGCGCGGCTGGGAAAGCGCTGAAAGAGGCGCGAGGCCCGCGGCGATGCTTTCTTGCGCGCTTGCAAGAAATATCCGCACGAAATGGCGCGGCTTGCTCAGATTTTGAGCGCGCGAGAAACGGCCTGAAACCGCGCCCCGAGACGGTGTTTTGAACCGTAACCGATTGAAATAGTTCCAGATCGAGCCTGCAAGCCGCTGTCTTTGCGCAGTTGGCACGATTTGTGTATGTTTAGTGTCGCCGTTCGGTCAACGACGATCACGGTTTCCCGTATTCCGCCCAGCGATGGGTTGCAGCAAAGCCGCTGCCAGCAAGACGGATCATCTCCGTCAACGCCGTGGCTTGCTTGCGTTTCATCGCCGCGCTCGGAATTGGGCGCGGCTTCTCAAAAATTTCCGAGGGGCACGTTCATGACCGACCGCAACACCTCCGACCGTCTGTACTCCGCCGGCAAGGCGGTTGTCGCCGGCTCCGCCGTCTCCCGCCGTTCCTTCCTCACATCCGGCGCCGCCGCCCTCGGCACCGCCGCGCTGATGGAAAGCGTGCGCCTCGCCTTTCCCGGCGGCGTGCCCTTCGCCCAGGCCGCCAGCCCGGAGACGACCAAGGCGGTGCTCGGCTATATCGCCCTCACCGATGCGGCGCCGCTGATCGTCGCCAAGGAGAAGGGCCTGTTCGCCAAATACGGCATGCCGGATGTCGAGGTGGCGAAGCAGGCGTCCTGGGGTGCCACCCGCGACAATCTGGTGCTCGGCGGCGAGAGCAACGGGATCGACGGCGCGCATATCCTCACCCCGATGCCGTATCTGATCTCCACCGGCAAGGTGACGCAGAACAACGTGCCGACGCCGATGTATATCCTCGCGCGGCTCAATCTCGACAGCCAGGGCATCTCGGTCGCGCAGGAATATGCCGGGCTGAAGGTCACCGCCGACGCCGCGCCGCTGAAGGAGGCGTTTGCCGCCAAGAAGGCCGCCGGCAAGGAAGTGAAGGTCGCCATGACCTTCCCGGGCGGCACCCATGACCTGTGGATCCGCTACTGGCTGGCCTCGGCCGGCATCGATCCCGACAAGGACGTCTCCACCATCGTGGTGCCGCCGCCGCAGATGGTGGCGAACATGAAGGTCGGCAACATGGACGCCTTCTGCGTCGGCGAGCCGTGGAACGAGCAGCTGGTCAACCAGGGCATCGGCTTCACCGCCTGCACCACCGGCGAGATCTGGAAGCATCATCCCGAAAAGGCGCTCGGCATGCGCGCCGCCTGGGTCGACAAGAACCCCAACGCCGCCCGGGCGATCCTGATGGCGGTGATGGAAGCCCAGCAATGGTGCGACGCCATGGCCAACAAGGACGAGATGGCGCAGATCCTCGGCCGCCGGCAGTGGTTCAACGTGCCGCCCAAGGACGTGCTCGGCCGGCTGAAGGGCGACATCAATTATGGCGACGGCCGCGTCGCCACCGGCACCGACCTCTACATGAAGTTCTGGCGGGACCACGCCTCGTATCCCTTCAAGAGCCATGACGCCTGGTTCGTCACCGAGGACATGCGCTGGGGCAAGTTCGAGCCGTCCACCGACGTCAAGGCGCTGGTCGACAAGGTGAATCGCGAGGACATCTGGCGCGCCGCGGCCAAGGAACTGGGCGTCGCGGCCGCGGACATCCCGGCCTCGACCTCGCGCGGCAAGGAGACCTTCTTCGACGGCAAGGTGTTCGATCCCGACAACCCGTCGGCCTATCTCGCCAGCCTCGGCATCAAGCGCATCGCCTGAGCCGCCTCCCTCCGGCGGATGCCCGCCGGATCCGCTCGATACCCCGCCTCTCGCTCCGGGAGCTTCGCATGCCGATCACTGCATTGAAGGGCGAGGCCATCGCCTCGCCGGCCGCCGCAAAGATCAAGACCGCCGAGATCGTCCGGCTCACGCCGTCGCGGCCGGCCACACGCCCCAATCGCTTTGCTGGCTATGTTCATCGCGCCGCCGTGGCGACGGTGCCGCCTCTCGTGGTGCTGCTGGCGCTGCTCGGCCTGTGGGAGCTGCTGTGCTCCGGGCCGGGCGCGACACTGCCGCCGCCTTCCACCATCTGGCAGGAATCCTACGATCTCATCGTCGACCCGTTCTTCGTCAACGGCTCGCAGGATATCGGCCTGGGCTGGCGGGTGCTGGTGTCGCTGCAGCGCGTCGCGGTCGGTTTCGGCCTCGCGGCGGTGGCCGGTGTGCTGCTCGGCGTCATCGTCGGCCAGTCGGTTTGGGCGATGCGCGGGCTCGACCCGATCTTCCAGGTGCTGCGCACCGTGCCGCCGCTGGCCTGGCTGCCGATCGCGCTCGCAGCCTTCCGCGATTCCAACCCGTCGGCGATATTCGTGATCTTCATCACCGCCATCTGGCCGGTGATCATCAACACCGCGGTCGGCGTGCGCAACATCCCGCAGGACTACCGCAACGTCGCCCAGGTGCTGCGGCTCAACCCGCTGGAATTCTTCGTGAAGATCATGCTGCCCTCGGCGGCGCCCTACATCTTCACCGGCCTGCGCATCGGCGTCGGCCTGTCCTGGCTCGCCATCGTGGCGGCGGAAATGCTCACCGGCGGCGTCGGCATCGGCTTCTTCATCTGGGACGCGTGGAACTCCTCGCGCCTGTCCGACATCATCGTGGCGCTGGTCTATATCGGCGTGGTCGGGTTCATCCTCGACCGCCTCGTCGCCGGCATCGGCGCCTTCGTCACCCGCGGCACCGCCGCTGCCTGAAGGAGGATCCGATGACCGCCTATCTCAAGCTCGACCACATCGACAAGTCCTTCGCCCGTGGCGGCAGCGTCACCGAGGTGCTGAAGGAAGTTTCGCTCGACATCGCCAAGGGCGAGTACATCTCCGTCATCGGCCATTCCGGCTGCGGCAAGTCGACCCTGCTCAACATCGTCGCCGGGCTGACCCAGGCCACCGCCGGAGGGGTGATCCTCGAGGGCCGGCAGGTCGATACCCCCGGCCCGGACCGCGCCGTGGTGTTCCAGAACCACTCGCTGCTGCCCTGGCTGTCGGTCTACGACAATGTGCGCCTCGCGGTGGACAAGGTGTTCGCCGGGGTGAAGAGCCGCGCCGAGCGCCATGACTGGACGCTGCACAATCTCGACCTGGTGCAGATGGGCCATGCCAGGGGCCGGCGCCCGTCCGAGATTTCCGGCGGCATGAAGCAGCGCGTCGGCATCGCCCGCGCACTGGCCATGCAGCCGAAGGTGCTGCTGCTCGACGAGCCCTTCGGCGCGCTCGACGCGCTGACCCGCGCGCATCTGCAGGATTCGGTGATGCAGATCCACGCCGCGCT
This sequence comes from Ancylobacter sp. 3268, assembly GCF_031456575.1. Lineage (NCBI taxonomy): Bacteria > Pseudomonadati > Pseudomonadota > Alphaproteobacteria > Hyphomicrobiales > Xanthobacteraceae > Ancylobacter > Ancylobacter sp. 3268. The sequence continues at coordinate 54,196 of NZ_JAVDUX010000020.1, read as the reverse complement.
CGGCAACACGGTGATCATGATCACCCATGACGTCGACGAGGCGGTGCTGCTCTCCGACCGCATCGTGATGATGACCAACGGCCCTTCCGCCCGCATCGGCGAGGTGCTGGAGGTGCGCCTGCCGCGCCCCCGCCGCCGGCTGGAGCTGGTCACCGACCCCGCCTACCTCGCCTGCCGCGAGGCGGTGCTGAAGTTCCTGTACGAGCGCCACCGCTTCGTCGAAGCCGCGTGAGGAGGCGAGGATGACACCCGACGACATCGCTCTCCTGCGCGAGAGCTTCGCCAAGGTTCGCCCGATCGCCGACCAGGCGGCGGGGCTGTTCTACGGCCGGCTGTTCGAGATCGCTCCCGAGGTGCGCCCGCTGTTCAAGGGCGACATGGCCGAGCAGGGCCGCAAGCTGATGGCGACGCTTTCCGTAGTGGTGAACGGCATTGACGACCTGCCGGCGCTGCTGCCGGCGGTGCAGCGGCTCGGCGCCCGCCATGCCGGGCTCGGCGTAACGGCGGAGCATTTCGCCCCGGTCGGCGCGGCGCTGATCTGGACGCTGGAGCAGGGGCTGGGCGAGGCCTTCACCCCGCCGGTGCGCGCGGCCTGGACCGAGGCCTATGGGCTGCTCGCCGGTGTGATGATCGAGGCGATGGAGCGGGGTGAGCCGGAGACGCCGTTCGGCCGCATCGCCGGGGTGGCGGCATCATGAGCCCGACCTCGCTTCGCGAGCCGGTGGTGGTCATCGGCAATGGCATGGCGGCGGCAAAGTTCTGCGAGGAACTCACCGCGCTGGCGCCCGAGCGTTTCGCGCTCACCGTGATCGGCGCCGAGCCGCATCTGGCCTATAATCGGGTGCTGCTCTCCTCGCTGCTGGCCGGCGAGGTCGCGGCCGCCGACCTGACCCTGCAGGACGAGGGCTGGTGGGCCGCGCGCGGCATCACGCTGCGTCTCGGCTGCCCGGCGGTGGCGGTCGACACCGAGGCCCGGCAGGTGCGCCTCGCCGACGGCACGGCGCTGTCCTACGGCAAGCTGGTGCTCGCCACCGGCTCCAGCGCCATCCGCCTGCCGGTGCCGGGCATGGAGCGGCCGGGCGTGATGACCTTCCGCGACATGGCCGATGTCGAGGCTCTGCTCGCCGCCGCCCGGCCGGGCCTGCGGGCGGTGGTGATCGGTGGCGGACTGCTGGGGCTGGAGGCCGCCACCGGCCTCGCGGGTGCCGGGGCGGAGACCGCCATCATCCATCTCGCCGACCGGCTGATGGAGCGCCAACTCGACGAACGCGCCGGCGAACTTCTGCGCCGGGCGGTGGAGGCGCGCGGCATCGCCGTGCATCTCGACGCCGCGACGCAGGCGATCGAGGGCGACGGCCGGGTCGAGGGCCTGCGCCTCGCCGACGGCCGGGTGCTGCCCGCCGACCTCGTGGTCGTCGCTTGCGGCGTGAAGCCGAATGTCGAGCTCGCCCGCGCCGCCGGCATCGGCTGCACGCGCGGCATCCGCGTCGATGATCATCTGGCGACCGATGCGCCGGACGTGTTCGCCCTCGGCGAATGCGCCGAGCATCGCGGCCAGGTCTACGGGCTAGTGGAGCCGGCCTATGAGCAGGCGCGGGTGCTGGCCCGCCGCCTCGCCGGAGCTGCCGCCGCCTATGCCGGCAGCGTGCTCGCCACCAATCTCAAGGTCTCCGGCGTGCATGTGTTCTCGGCCGGCGACTTTCTCGGCGCCGGGGGCACGCAGGACATGGTGCTCGCCGATCCCGGCCTCGGCCTCTATCGCCGGCTGGTGCTGCGCACGGACGGCGGGGAGACCCGCCTCGTCGGCGCGGTGCTGTTCGGCGACACCACCGACGGCCTGTTCTATCTCGACCTGATGCGGTCCGGCCGCGATGTCGGCGCCGCGCGCGCCGCGCTCGCCTTCGGGCGCGCCTATCTGGCGCCGGACCTTTCCACGCAATCCCTGCCGGAGGCCGCGTGATGGGCACCGATTTCGCTCCCGAACAGAAGCGCTATCTCGAAGGCTTCGTCGCCGGCCTCGCCGCGACCCGTGCCGCCGGCGGCCTCAATGCCGCGCCCGCTTCAGCGGCGAAGCCCGCCGCCGCCGAGCCGACCGGACCCGACGCGGCCGCCCATCGCGCCATGGCCCGCTTCGAGGCGCAGGGCCGCAAGCTCGTCAACGAGGAGAAGGCCAAGCGCGAAGAGCTCGGCCTCGACTCCTATGGCCGTATGAAACAGCACGCGCGCGAGGGCGCCTTCCCCAAGGGCGTCGACGTGTTCCGCTGGAAGTTCCACGGCCTGTTCTACGTCGCGCCGACGCAGGACAGCTATATGTGCCGGCTGCGCATTCCCAATGGCATCCTGAAATACTGGCAGTTCGCTGGCGTTGCCGATCTCGCGGCGGTGCATGGCGGCGGCTACACCCATGTCACGACGCGCGCCAATCTGCAGATCCGAGAGATCCCGGCCACCGGCGGGCCGGCGGTGCTGGAGGGGCTGATTGGCCTCGGGCTCACTGCGCGCGGTTCCGGCGCCGACAATATCCGCAACGTCACCGGCGGGCCGACCGCCGGCATCGATCCGCAGGAACTTATCGATACCCGCCCCTATGCTCTCGACTGGCACCACCACATCCTCGCCGACCGCTCGCTCTACGGCCTGCCGCGCAAGTTCAACGTCGCCTTCGACGGCGGCGGCCGGGTCGGCGCATTGGAGGACACCAACGACATCGGCTTCCAAGCGGTGGAGGTGGCGGACGGACACGGCGTCGCGCCGGGCGTGTGGTTCCGCGTCGTGCTCGGCGGCATCACCGGCCATGCCGATTTCGCCCGCGACACCGGCGTCATCGTCCGGCCGGACGAGGCGAGCGAGGTCGCCGACGCCATGGTGCGGGTGTTCATCGACCATGGCGACCGCACCGACCGCAAGAAGGCGCGGCTGAAATATGTGCTGGACGCCTTCGGCTTCGAGAAATTCCTCGCTTTGGCCGAGGAGAAGCTCGGCCGGTCGCTGCCGCGCGTGCCGGCTTCCGCCGTGGCGCCGCGCCCCGAGCCCGACCGGCTCGCCCATATCGGCGTGCACCCCCAGAAGCAGGCCGGCCTCAACTGGGTCGGGGTGGTGCTGCCCACCGGCCGCATGAGCGTCGAGCAGATGCACGGCCTCGCCCGGCTCGCCCGCGACCTCGGCGACGGCGAGCTGCGCCTCACCGTCTGGCAGAACGTCATTCTCTCCGGCGTGCCGGACGACAAGGTGGCGCTGATGGAGGCCGCCGTCGCGGCGCTCGGCCTGTCCACCCGCGCGACCCATATCCGCGCCGGGCTGGTCGCCTGCACCGGCTCGATGGGCTGCCGCTTCGCCAATGCCGACACCAAGGGCACGGCGGAGGCGATCGCCCGCCATTGCGAGGACCGCGTCGCTCTCGACCTGCCGGTCAACATCCATGTCACCGGCTGCCCGCACAGCTGCGCCCAGCACTATATCGGCGACATCGGCCTCGTCGGCGCCCGCGTGCCGGTGAACGAGGACGGCGACACGGTGGACGGCTTCCACCTCGTGGTGGGCGGCGGCTTCGGCTCCGACGCCGCCATCGCCCGCGAACTCTATCGCGACGTGAAGGCCGACGAGGCGCCGGTGGTGGTCGAAGGTCTCTTGCGTGCCTGGCTCGCCCATCGCGCCGATGCCGCCGAGACGCTCGCCCGCTTCACCCGCCGCCATGAGCCGGAGGCGCTGCGCGCCCTGGTCGAGGAAACGCGCTGATGAACGCATCCACCCCGCTCTCGGCCTCCCCGATGGCCGTGCCCGCCATGCCGGTGCCGCCGGCGATCGCCTTCTTCCCGGAGACCGCGCCGTTCAGCGAGGAGCAGCGCGCCTGGCTGAACGGCTTCTTCGCGGCGGTCCTGTCGCCGCAGGGGCTTGCCAGCGGGGCCACCGTGCCGGCCGAGGGTGTCGTCCCGGCTGCCGCCGAGGAGGACGACGGTGCTGACGATGGCGCCCCTTGGCACGACGCCGCCATGCCGCTCGACGAGCGCATGAAGCTCGCGGAAGGCCGCCCGCTCGCCCGCCGCATGATGGCGGCGATGGCACAGCAGGATTGCGGCCAGTGCGGCTATCTCTGCGACAGCTACGGCGCCGCCCTCGCCTCGGGCAAGGAGAGCAAGCTCAATCTCTGCGCCCCCGGCGGCAAGGAGACGATGCGCATGCTGAAAAGCCTCGCCGCCGAGATGGATGCGGCGCCGGCCGCCGCCACCACGCCGGCCGCCCCCGCCGCGCCGCAGGGCGCGCCGGGCACCTCGCGCGACAACCCGGCGCTCGTCACCTTCCTCTCCCGCACCCGCCTCAACAAGGGCGCGTCGGAGAAGGAGACCTGGCATGTCGAGTTCGACCTCTCGGCCGCCGGGCTCGACTATGCGGCCGGCGACAGCTTCGGCATCTTCCCCGCCAATGACGACGATCTGGTCGACGCGGTGCTCGACGCCATCGGCGCCAGCCGCGAGGAGAGGATCGGCGAACGCCTCGCCCGCGACGTGCTGCGCGAGGATGTGGCGCTCGGCGCCGCGCCGGACGGGCTGTTCCAGCTGCTCACCTATCATTGCGGCGGCGAGATGCGCCGCAAGGCCCGCGCCCTCGCCGCCGGCGAGGACCCGGACGGCGACGCGGCCAGCCTCGACGTGCTCGCCGCGCTGGAGAAATTCGGCCGCCCGCGCCTCGCGCCGGAAGTGCTCGCCGAGGCGCTGGAGCCGTTGCAGCCGCGCCTCTATTCCATCTCGTCGAGCCCGAAGGCGACGCCCGGCCGCCTCTCGCTCACCGTCGACGCGGTGCGCTACCGCATCGGCGCGCGCACTCGGCTCGGCGTCGGCTCGACCTTCCTGTCGGCGCGGGTGCCGGAGGGCGGCACCTTCCGCGCCTATGTGCAGAAGGCGCACGGCTTCGGCCTGCCGGCCGATCCGTCGGTGCCGATCATCATGGTCGGTCCGGGCACCGGTATCGCGCCGTTCCGCTCCTTCCTGTGGGAGCGCATGGCGGCGAAGGCGCCGGGGCGCAACTGGCTGTTCTTCGGCCACCAGCGCAGCGATTGCGACTTCTTCTACGAGGACGAACTCGCCGGCATGAAGGCCTCCGGCCATCTCTCGCGGCTGACGCTGGCCTGGTCGCGCGACGGCTCGGAGAAGGTCTATGTGCAGGACCGCATGCGCGAGGTCGGCGCCGATCTCTACCGCTGGCTGGAGGAGGGCGCGCATTTCTATATCTGCGGCGATGCCAAGCGCATGGCACGCGATGTCGAGCATGCGCTGGTCGACGTGGTGGCGGCGCAGGGCAGCAAATCGACCGACGCGGCGCTCGCCTATGTCGCCGCGCTGAAGAAGGCCGGCCGCTACCAGGCGGACGTCTACTGATGAACGCGCCAGTGCCGCTTCCTCTCGCCGAGACGGCCGTGCTGCCGGTGGTGACGACCGGAGAGCCGGTGAAGACCACCTGCCCCTATTGCGGGGTGGGCTGCGGCGTGCTGGCGCGACCGGACGGCACCGGCGGCGCGGGGATCGCCGGCGATCCCGATCATCCGGCCAATCGCGGCCGGCTGTGCTCCAAGGGCTCGGCACTGGGCGAGACGCTGGGCCTCTCCACCCGGCTGCTCACCCCGATGCTGCGCGGCGCGGAGGGCGAACTGGCGGAGGCCTCCTGGGACGCGGCGCTCGACGCCATCGCCGGTGCCTTCCGCCGCACCATCGACGCGCACGGGCCGGATTCGGTGGCATTCTACCTCTCCGGCCAATTGCTCACCGAGGATTATTACGCGGCTAATAAACTCGCCAAGGGTTTCCTAGGCACCGCCAATGTCGACACTAATTCGCGCCTGTGCATGGCCTCCTCGGTCGCCGGCCACAAGCGGGCCTTCGGCTCCGACACCGTGCCGGGCGTCTATGCCGATCTCGATGACGCCGATCTGGTGGTGCTGGTCGGCTCCAATGCCGCCTGGTGCCATCCCGTCCTGTTCCGCCGGCTGGAGGCGGCGCGGGCGCGGCGGGGGACGAAGATCGTCGTCATCGATCCGCGCCGCACCGCCACCGCCGAGGAGGCCGACCTGTTCCTCCCTGTCGCGCCGGGCATGGACAGCGTGCTGTTCGCCGGGCTGCTGGTGCATCTCGCGGAGGCCGGGGCGCTCGACGACGCCTATGTCGCCGCCCACACCTCCGGCTTCGCGGAGGCTCTCGCCGGCGCGTGGAAGCTGGCGCCCGACCTTGCCACCGTGGCGGCGAAGACAGGCGTGTCGGCTGCCGACATCGCCCGCTTCCACGCGCTGTTCGCGGGAACGGAGCGGGTGGTCACCTGCTATTCGCAGGGGGTGAACCAGTCGGCGCAGGGCACCGACAAGGTGAGCGCCATTCTCAACGTCCACCTTGCCACCGGGCGAATCGGCTGGCCGGGCATGGGGCCGTTCTCGCTCACCGGCCAGCCCAATGCGATGGGCGGGCGCGAGGTCGGCGGCCTCGCCAACCAGCTCGCCGCCCATATGGGCTTCGCGCCCGAGGAGGTCGACCGTGTCCGCCGCTTCTGGGGTGCGCCGCACATGGCGACGCGCGAGGGGCTGAAGGCCGTCGACATGATGGCGGCGGTGGCGGAGGGGCGCATCAAGGCGCTGTGGGTGCTCGGCACCAACCCGGCGGTGAGCCTGCCGCGCGCGGACGCGGTGCGCGTGGCGCTGTCCCGGCTCGACTTCCTCGCCATCTCCGACAATGTACGCGCCACCGACACGCTGGCCTGCCGGCCGCATGTGCTGCTGCCCGCCCTCGCCTGGGGCGAGAAGGACGGCACCGTCACCAATTCCGAGCGGCGCATCTCCCGCCAGCGGCCCTTTCTCGCGCCGCCGGGCGAGGCGCGGGCGGACTGGTGGGCGATGGCGGAGGTCGGCCGGCGCCTCGGCCATGGCGCGGCCTTCGGCTGGCGCACCGCCGCCGACGTGTTCCGCGAGCATGCCGCGCTCTCCGCCTTCGAGAACGAGGGCACCCGCGATTTCGACATTGGCGGCCTCGCCGGCCTCGATGACGCGGCCTTCGACGCCATGGCGCCCCGGCAATGGCCGGTGCAGTCGCCGGGCGAGGAGGGCGAGACGCGCTTCTTCGCCGAGGGCGGCTTTTTTACGCCGGATCGCCGCGCCCGCTTCGTCGTCCCGGCCGATCCGGCGCCGGCGGAGGCGACCGATCCCGCCTTTCCGTTGCGGCTCAATACCGGCCGCATCCGCGACCAATGGCACACCATGACCCGTACCGGGCTTTCCCCCCGGCTCGGCGGTCACCTCCCGGCGCCCTTCGTGGAGATGCATCCCGCCGACGCCGCCGCGCTCGGCATCGAGGCCGGCGACTTCGTGCGCCTGTCCTCCGTCCATGGCGCGGCGGTGCTGGAGGCGCGGCTCTCCAACGGCCAGCGGCACGGCGAGCTGTTCGCGCCGATCCACTGGTCGGGCGCCAATGCCGCGCAGGCGCGGGTGAACGCGCTGGTCGCCGGCGCCACCGATCCCTTCTCCGGCCAGCCGGAATCCAAGGCGACGCCGGTGCGCGCCGAGAAGGTGTCGCTCCCCTGGCGCGGCTTCCTGCTCGTCCGGGAGAGCAGCGATCCGCCGCCCGCGAGCTGGTGGGCGCGGGTGGCGCTGGACGGCGGCGCCGGCTGGCGGATCGCCGATGCGGAGGGGCCGGAGGTCTGGCGCATGCGCGCCGGGGCGCTGTTCGGCGCGACCGATCGAGCGGAGTTCCTCGATATTCGGAGCGGCATCTACCGCGCCGCCGCCTATGACGGAGCCGGCCGGCTGACGGGGCTCCTCTCCGTCGCCCCGGCCGGTCAGGCCCCGGACTGGACAGCGGTGGCGCCCTTCCTCGCCGCCGGTCCGCTGGCTCCGGCGGAACGGCGGGCGGTGCTCGCCGGGCGGGCGGCAGGCGCGGCTGCCGCCTGCGGGCCGCTGGTGTGCTCCTGCTTCGGCGTGCCGGCCGACCCAATCCGCGCCCTGCTCGCCGCCGAGCCGGGTGCCGATGTCGCGCGCATCGGCGCGGTGCTGAACGCCGGCACCAATTGCGGCTCCTGCGTGCCGGAGCTCAGGCGCCTCATCGCCGCCGCGCCCGTGCCGGGCTGAACCGCCTATTCGCCGAAGATCGACCAGCCCATGCGCTTGGTCAGCGTCTCCAGCGCGATGCGCCCGAGATGCGAATTGCCGACGGCGTCCAGCCCCGGCGCCCATACCGCGATCGAGGCGGTCCCGGGCGCGATGGCGAGGATGCCGCCGCCGACGCCGCTCTTGCCGGGCAGGCCGACGCGGTAGGCGAATTCGCCGGAGCCGTCATAATGGCCGCAGGTGAGCATGATGGCGTTGATGCGCCGCGCTCGCTCCGGGTTCACCACCGAATGGCCGGTGGTCGGGTTCTTGCCGCGCCAGGCGAGGAACCGGCCGGCCATGGCGAGCTGGCGGCAGCTCATCGCAATCGAGCAATGGTGGAAATACACCCCGAGCGTGAAGTCGACCGGGTTCTGCAGCACGCCGAACGACTTCATGTAATTGGCGAGCGCGACGTTGCGGAAGCCGGTGCGCCGCTCGGAGGCGGCGACCTTCTCGTCGATGGTGATCGAGGTGTCGTCGGCGATGAAGTGCATGAAGCGCAGGATCTCGCCCAGCGCCTCGCGCGGCTCGTGGCCGGCGAGGATCTGGTCGGTCACCGCGATGGCGCCGGCATTGATGAACGGGTTGCGTGGGATGCCCTGCTCATATTCGAGCTGCACGATGGAGTTGAAAGCGCTGCCCGAAGGCTCGCGCCCGACATGGCGCCACAGGCGGTCGCCGATCTTGCCGAGCGCGAGGGTGAGGGTGAACACCTTCGACACGCTCTGGATGGAGAACGCCACATCGGCGTCGCCGCCGGCCGCCACCTCGCCATTGGCGTCGATGACCGCGATGCCGAACTGGTCGGGATCGACGCGGGCGAGCTCGGGAATGTAGGTCGCCACCTGCCCCCGGTCGGGGCGCGTCTTCATCTCTTCGGCGATCTCGGCGACGACGGTCTTCAGGTCGGGCAAGGTCGGTTTCCCCAGCAGGCGGCGATCAGGAGGCCGTGAGTCAGGAGGCCGTGAGTCAGGAGGCTTCGAGGTCGGCCGCGGCGGCGACGAAGCCTTGCGCGTTTCGTGCCACCTCGCCCGCCGTCAGCCCCGGCGCGTACAGCGCCGAGCCGAGGCCGAAGCCGCGGGCGCCGGCCTGCCAATAGGGCTTCAGCCGCTCCGGCGTCACCCCGCCCACCGGCATCAGCACGGTGGCGGCGGGAAGGATGGCGCGCCACGCCTTCACCACCGGCGGCGGCAGCATCTCCGCCGGGAACATCTTCAAGGCGTCGGCGCCGGCCTTCAGCGCCGCGAAGGCTTCGGTCGGCGTGGCGACCCCGGGCACGCAGCTCTGGCCGAGCGCCTTGGCGCGCGCGATCACCGCGGGATCGCTGTGCGGCATCAGGATCAGCTCGCCGCCGGCCTGCTTCACCCGGTCGACATCGGCGGGATCGAGCACGGTGCCGGCACCGATCAGCACATCGGGAAAGCGGCGGGCCAGCGCCTCGATGCTCCGCATCGGCTCGGGCGAATTGAGCGGCACCTCGATGATGCGGAAGCCGGCTTCCACCAGCGCCTCGCCGATCGCGACGGCCTCCTGCGGTTTCACGCCGCGCAGGATGGCGATGAGCGGAAATTCGGCGAGGCGGGCGAGCACGGTCATGGAGCGGTACCTTCTCTGGCGTTCACCGGCAAGGCATGCCGACGAGGGCCGTCTGTCAACCCCCGACGCGCCGGAGGGAACGCTTCGGCGCCGGCGTCGTTGGCTGGAAGGGGAGGCTGGGGAACACACGCAGAGGAGGACGCCATGCCCCGTGGCGACAAGTCGGCCTACACCGACAAGCAGAAGCGCAAGGCCGAGCATATCGAGGAAGGTTACGAGGAGCGCGGCGTATCGCCGGAGGAGGCCGAGCGCCGGGCCTGGGCGACGGTGAACAAGGACGATGGCGGCGGCAAGAAGTCAGGTTCCGGCCGCGGCAAGCAGACCGGCCATCCGGCGGCGCATCGGGGCGGCGAGATCGGCGGCCACGCCGCGGCCGAGCGTCCCAAGGCGGACCGTTCCGCCGCCGCACGCAAGGCCGCCGCCACCCGCAAGCGCAATGCCGAACACCGCGCCGGCTGATGCGGCCGGACGCTTTCAATCCCCGATCAGGAGAACACCCCATGAAGGTAAGCGATGTGATGACCCGCGAGGTGCAGGTGGTCGCGCCGGACGAAACGCTGGAGCAGGCGGCGCGCGCCATGGCGTTGCTCGATGCCGGTATCATGCCGGTGGGAGACGCCAACCGGCTGGTCGGCATGATCAGCGACCGTGATATCGCCGTGCGCGGCGTCGCCTTCGGCAAGGGGCCGACGACGCTGGTGCGCGAGGTGATGAGCGGCGAGGTGAAATATTGCTTCGAGGATCAGGATCTCGCCGAGATCGGCCGCAATATGGGCGAGCAGCAGGTGCGGCGCCTGCCGGTGGTGAATCGCGACAAGCAGCTGGTCGGCATATTGTCGCTGGGCGACATCGCGGTCGCCGGCCGCGAGGCGATCGCCGGCGATGCGCTGGGCGACATCTCCCGGCCCGGCGGCGCCCATACCCAGTCGCTCTAGTTTCCCGCGCGCCGCCCTGCCCGGGGCGAGGTTCAGCGGGCGCGGATGCGGTCGGAATAGTCCGGCGCATTCCCGGCCGCCTGGCCGCGCGGGGTGATCACCGCCCGGCGCTCGATCTCGGCGAGCGGGTCGTCGGTGGCGATGAGGTGCTGCTGGTAGAGATAGCCCGGCAGATAGCCGGAGAGCAGGATGCGCCAGTCGAACGGCACGCCCGGCGCGATAAGCCGGGCGAGGCGGTAGATCACCGTGGTGCAGTTGGTGGTGACGGTCTGGTAGAAGCGCGGCCGGCGCGCCAGTTCGTTGCCGAGTGCGGCGAATGACAGGAACAGCGCCCGACTCTGTCCGGGCGTCAGTTGGAGCGGGAACAGCGAGACGGTCTCGCGCCGTTCATTGGTGCGCAGGCGGATGATGTCGCGCTCGTCGGCGGCGATCAGTACCAGCTCGAATTGCTTGAAGAAGCCGCCGATCTCGGAGAATGCCTCGCCCCGCTCGCGCCGGATTTCGGCGGAGAACACCACGCGCTGTCCGTCGGCGAAGGAGAAGCCGATCAGCGTGTGCGCGATCGCCGGATTGCTCCAGACCGAGGAGAACAGGTCGACGCCGGTGATCTGGTCGAGCCGGTAGCGCCGCTCCTCCCAGCGCTCGCTCGCCTCGCTCTCCGAGCGCCAGTCGAAATTGCGGACATTGTGCAGCGTCACGTTGTCGCCGGCGACGGTGGCGGTGACGCCATGCGCGACATCCGGCGCCCAGTCGCGCTGGTTCGACGGCAGGATGGTCGACCACCAGAGGCCGACCATGCCGAGCGTCGCGAGCGCGATCAGCCAGCCGAGCCCCAGCCGGCCCCGCACGGTGGCGGTCAGCGCCGCCACCATGGCGGCGGCCAGCGCGGCCAGCGCAATCGCCCGTCCGTCGCCGGGGGTCTGGAACCACAAGGCCAGCCCGGCGACGGGGATCGCGAGCAGAAGCGTCAGCACCAGCAGGACGAGCAGGGCTCGCCGCGCGGCGCACCGGAGGCAGGACGGCACGGACACCTCGCACATTGTCGCCGCGACTGTGCACGGCGCCGGACGGCTTGTCGCGGGGACGGCCGCCCGCCGTCCACGTCTAATCGTCAGCCTGTCGCCGGGATGGAGAGCCGGCTCGTGTGCCCTATAATGGTGGAGGCGGTGTCGCGCCGCGCGTTGCAAGGGGCTGTTCCATGCCGATGATCCTCACCATCGCCCGCCGCCGGCTGCTGATGCCGCTGGCCCTCCTCGCCCTGGCGGTCGGCCTCGCCGGCTGCGGGGTGAACAACATCCCGACCAATGAGGAGAAGGCCAAGGCGGCCTGGAGCGACGTGCTCAACCAGTACCAGCGGCGCGCCGAGCTGATCCCCAACCTGGTCGAGACGGTGAAGGGCTATGCCCAGCAGGAAAAGGACGTGCTCACCCAGGTGACGGAGGCGCGCGCCAACGCCACCTCGATCAAGGTGGATGCCTCCACCGTGACCGATCCCGAGACGTTCAGGAAATTCCAGGATGCCCAGGCGCAGCTTTCCGGCGCGCTCGGCCGGCTGATTGCGGTGTCGGAGGCGTATCCCGACCTCAAGTCGAACCAGAACTTCCTCGCCTTGCAGGCGCAGATCGAAGGCACGGAGAACCGCATCGCGGTGGCGCGGCGCGACTATATCGAGGCGGTCCGGGTCTACAACACCGAGCTGAGGACCTTCCCCGGCGTGCTGTGGGCCTCGACGCTCTACCGCGCCAGCAAGCCGATGGAGACGTTCACCATCTCCGAGGAGCAGATGAAGGTGCCGCAGGTGAAGTTCAACTAGTCGCGTCCGACGGATCACGGACAACCGGAGCCGGCCGTCATGCTGCGCCGCGTCGCCCTTCTCCTCCTCCTCGCCATCGCGCTCGCGGCTGCCGCGACGGCGCGGGCCGAGCTCAGCTTTCCCCCGCTCACCGGCCGGGTGGTCGATGCGGCCGGCATCCTGTCGCCGCAGATGCGCGCGGCGCTGGAGGACAGGCTCGCCGCGCAGGAGGCCAAGACCACCGACCAGTTCGTGGTGGCGACGGTGCCCTCGCTGCAGGGCACTTCGGTGGAGGACTACGCCAACCAGCTGTTCCGGGCCTGGAAGCTTGGCCAGGCCGACAAGGATAACGGCGTGCTGCTGCTGGTGGCGCCCGGCGAGCGTCGGGTGCGCATCGAGGTCGGCTACGGCCTCGAGGGCGTGCTGCCGGACGCGGTGGCCTCCACCATCATCCAGACGGCGATCGTGCCGGCATTCCGCGCCGGCGACTTTGCCGCCGGCATCGAGAAGGGCGCCGAGGCGGTGATCGAGATCCTCAACCTCGATCCTGCCGAGGCCGAGGCGCGGGCGCGGAAGGCGGCGGAACCGGCGATGGCGGCGGATGACTGGGTGCCGCTGATCATCTTCGCGGCGATGATCGCGTTCTGGGTCTTCGTGGTCTACCGGCAGATGCGCGGCGGCTATCTCGGGCGGCGGCGCGGCGGCGCGGCGTTGCCGGGCGGCATTTCCGGCTGGGAATGGTCGCGCGGCCGCTCGCGCGGCGGCTTCTCCGGTGGCGGCTGGTCGGGCGGGCATGGCGGTGGCGGGTTTTCCGGCGGCGGCGGTTCGTCCGGCGGCGGCGGCGCTTCGGGGAGCTGGTGATGGAGACGCGTTTCCCCGAAAGCCCGCCCCCCGAAAGCCCTCTCACCGCCGACGAGCATGCGGCGCTTGCCGCGGCGGTGCGCCGCGCCGAGGCCGGCACCAGCGGGGAAATCCGGCTGCTGATGGTGACGCATCCGCTGGTGCGCCATCCCTTCTACGCGCTGATGTGGGCGGCGTTGGTGGCGCTGGTGCTGCCCTGGCCGCTGGCTTTTCTCACCACGCTCGACGTGCCCGAACTGCTGGCGGCGCAGGCCGCGGCCTTCGCGCTGGTCGGCACGCTGCTGCTCGCCAGGCCGCTGGGGCGCCTGCTGGTGCCGCGGGCGGCGGCGGAGGAGGCGGCGCGCGCCGCCGCGCTCGACCACTTCCTCGCGCTCGGCATGCACGGCACGCGCGGGCGCACCGGCGTGCTGATCCTGGTGGCGCCGGCCGAGCGCATCGTCGAGGTGGTCGCCGACCAGGCGATCCATGCCCGCGTCGGCATCGAGGCCTGGCAGGAGGTGTGCGCCGCCGTGCTGGAGGGCGCGCGCCAAGGGCGTCTCGCCGAGGGTCTGGCGGCCGGTGTCGAGACCGCCGGGCAGATTCTGCGGGTGCATCTCCCGGCGACCGGGGACGATTCCAACGAATTGCCGGATCGCGTGCTGGTCATTTGATCCTGCCCATCCCGTGGGCACGACGCGCCGCAGCATGGCCGAAGCGTGTCCAATATAAGGCGAATAACCGCGGCAACGGTCCGTTTCTATTGCATTGCACCTGATCGAAAGTTGGAATCTTTCGTTTTTAGCCGAGTTGCGCCCGATTTGGGTTTCATATAGCGTCGATACGAACATAATAACGAAATCGCCCCTAGGGTCAGGGCGGTTCTCCGGGAGGCTGTGAGTGACGACGCGTGCGCTCGATTCCATCTATGACCTCGCCGTCATCGGCGGCGGCGTGAACGGCTGCGGCATCGCCCGCGACGCCGCGGGGCGTGGGGCCTCGGTGGTGCTGTTCGAGCAGGGCGATTTCGCCGGGGCGACGTCCTCCGCCTCGACCAAGCTCATTCATGGCGGCCTGCGCTATCTCGAGCATTACGAGTTCCGGCTGGTGCGCGAAGCGCTGATGGAGCGCGAGGTGCTGTGGGCGATGGCGCCGCACATCATCCGCCCGCTGCGCTTCGTGCTGCCGCACCATGATGGTCTGCGGCCGGCCTGGCTGCTGCGCCTCGGCCTGTTCCTCTATGATCATCTCGGTGGCCGCAAGCTGCTGCCGGCGACCAGGACCCTCGACCTCACGCGCGACGAGGCCGGCAGGCCGCTGCGCGCCGGCTACACCCGCGGCTTCGAATATTCCGACTGCTGGGTCGAGGATTCCCGTCTCGTGGTGTTGAACGCCCTCGACGCCGCCGAGCGCGGCGCCGACATCCGCCCCCGCTGCCGGGTGGTCTCCGCCGAACAAGCGGGCGACCACTGGCGCATCGAGGTGCAAGGGAGCGGCGAAGAGGGCGGCGCCCGCGAGACTATCCGCGCCCGCGTGCTGGTGAACGCCGCCGGCCCCTGGGTGCATCAGGTGCTGGCGCAGGTGGTGCGGGTGAATTCGCCGGCCAATGTCCGGCTGGTGCAGGGCAGCCACATCGTGGTGAAGAAGCTCTACGACCACGACCGCGCCTATATCTTCCAGAACGCCGATGGCCGCATCATCTTCGCCATCCCCTATGAGCGTGACTTCACGCTGATCGGCACCACCGACCGCGACTACAAGGGCGCGCCGCACGAGGTGAAGGCCAGCGACGAGGAGATCGCCTATCTCTGCGCGGCGGCGAGCGAATATTTCAAGGCGCCGGTGACGCCGGACCAGGTGGTGTGGACCTATTCCGGCGTGCGGCCGCTCTATGACGACGGCGCCTCCAAGGCGCAGGAAGCCACCCGCGACTATGTGCTGGAGCTGGAGGGCGGCGAGGGCAATGGGGCGGGGCTGCCGCCGCTGCTCTCGGTGTTCGGCGGCAAGATCACCACCTATCGCCGGCTCGCCGAGCACGCCATCGAGAAGCTCGGCCCCCATCTCGCCGTCCTTGCCAAGCCGGCCTGGACCCGCGGCGCGCCGCTGCCGGGCGGCGATTTCGCGGTGGGGGACCAGCCGCGCCTGGTCGCCCAGCTCAAGCGCGCGCATCCCTGGCTCGACGAGGCGTTGGCCCGCCGGCTGGTGATTGCCTACGGCACCCGCGCGCTGCGGCTGCTGGACGGGGCGCGCAGCCAGGCCGATCTTGGCCGGGTTTTCGGCGCCGACCTTACCGAGGCCGAGGTGCGCTACCTGATGCGCGAGGAATGGGCGCGCTCGGCCGACGATGTGCTGTGGCGGCGCTCCAAGCTCGGCCTGCGGCTGAGCCCGGAGCAGAAGGCTGCGCTCGAGACCTTCATGGCCGACGAGCAGCGGCCGGCGGCCCGGAGGGCGGCGCAATGACGCTGGAACTGCAGAACGTCCGTCGCGAGGTGAAGGGCGCGGTCCATATACGCGACGTCTCGCTCACGCTGGAGCGCGGCAGCCTCAACGTGCTGCTGGGGGCGACGCTGGCCGGCAAGACCAGCCTGATGCGGCTGATGGCCGGCCTCGACGCGCCGACCTCCGGCCGGGTCATCGCCAACGGCCAGGACGTCACCGGCCTCTCGGTGAAGAAGCGCTCGGTGGCGATGGTCTACCAGCAATTCATCAACTACCCGGCGCTGACCGTCTATGAGAACATCGCCTCGCCGCTGCGGGTGCAGGGCCTGCCGAAGGCGGAGATCGAGGAGCGCGTCGCCTCCGCCGCCCGACTGCTGAAGCTGGAGCCCTATCTCCAGCGCACCCCGCTGGCGCTGTCCGGCGGCCAGCAGCAGCGCACCGCCATCGCCCGCGCGCTGGTGAAGCGCGCCGATCTGGTGCTGCTCGACGAGCCGCTGGCCAATCTCGACTACAAGCTGCGCGAGGAGCTGCGCGAGGAACTGCCGCGCATCTTCGCCTCCACCGGCGCGGTGTTCGTCTACGCCACCACCGAGCCGACCGAGGCGCTGCTGCTCGGCGGCAGCACGGCGACGCTGATGCAGGGCGCGGTCACCCAGTTCGGCCCCACCGCCGAGGTCTATCGCCGGCCCACCGACCTTGCCACCGCCCGTGTGTTCTCCGATCCGCCGCTGAACACGCTGCGCGTCACCAAGTCCGGCGCCACGGTGCGGCTGGAGAACGGCACCACCGTCGCCGCCATCGGCGCCTTCGCCGGGGTGGCGGATGGCGCCTATGTCATCGGCGTGCGCGCGCACCATCTCGCGGTCGAGGACCGCACCTTCGGCGAGGCGGCGCGCGGGGAGAGCGGCCTCATCCGCCTCGCCGCCGCCATCGCCGTGACCGAGGTGACCGGCTCGGAGAGCTTCCTGCACATGGATGTCATCGGCGAGGCCGGCGGCAAGGAGCGGCTGACCGCGCTGGTGCCCGGGGTGCGCCGGCTGGAGCCGGAAGCCGAGGTCGAGGTGGTGATCGACCCCCGCCATATTCTCCTGTTCGACGCGAGCGGCCGCAGCACCGGCACCGCGCTCGACGCGGCGGCCTGAGGGAGCGCGACAATGGCCAGCATCACCCTCGATCATCTCGCCCATGCCTACCGGCCCGATCCGCGCGGTCCGCAGGACTATGCGCTGAAGGAGATCAACCATGTCTGGCGGCAGGGCGGCGCCTATGCGCTGCTCGGCCCCTCCGGCTGCGGCAAGACCACGCTGCTCAACATCATCTCCGGCCTGGTGACCCCCACCCAGGGGCGCATCCTGTTCGACGGCAAGGATGTGACGAACCTGCCCACCGAGGCGCGCAACATCGCGCAGGTGTTCCAGTTCCCGGTGGTCTACGACACCATGACGGTGCGCGAGAACCTCGCCTTTCCGCTGAAGAACCGGCATCTGCCGCGCGAGGCCATCGCCAGGCGGGTCGAGGAGATCGCCGCCCGGCTCGACATGACGCGGGTGCTCGACCGCAAGGCCTCGAACCTCACCGCCGACGCCAAGCAGAAGATCTCGCTCGGGCGCGGGCTGGTGCGGGCGGATGTGGCCGCCATCCTGTTCGACGAGCCGCTGACGGTCATCGACCCGCACCTGAAATGGCAGCTGCGCTCGACGCTGAAGGAGCTGCACCGCGCGCTCGACCTCACCATGATCTACGTCACCCACGACCAGACCGAGGCGCTGACCTTCGCCGACACGGTGGTGGTGATGCATGACGGCGCGGTGGTGCAGACCGGCACGCCGGAGGAACTGTTCGAGCGGCCGGCGCACACCTTCGTCGGCCATTTCATCGGCTCGCCGGGCATGAACGTACTGCCGGCGCGGGTGGAGGGGCGCCTTGCCCATATCGGCAATGTCGCCGTGGCGCTGGCCCGCGCGTATCCGGCGCTGCCGGCGGGCGAGAGGATCGAGCTCGGCGTGCGGCCGGAATTCGCCACGCTGGCCCGTGCCGGCACCGGCCTGCCGGTGAGCGTGAAGCGCATCGACGACATCGGCCGCGCCCGCATCGCCCGCGTCGAGATCGCCGGCCATCCCGCGGCCGCCATGGTGCCGGACGGGCTCAGCCTCGACGGCGACCGCGCCGGCCTGACCCTCGAGCCGCGGCAGATCCACATCTATGCCGGCGGCGTGCTGGTGCCGGGCCAGGGAGGGGCGTGATGAGCAGATTGTCCGTTTCACCGCACCCGTTTTTCACCTCTCCCCGCACCCAATGCGGCTATAGCCGCATTGGGCATCGTCACGGGCTGAAGTCGGAAACACCCGACTTCAGCGGAGAGGTCGGATGGCGCAGCCATCCGGGTAAGGGGGGATCGCGGCTGATCGCTTGCGCTCGACCTCCCCGTCGCCTTCCCCCTCACCCCACCCCTCTCCCCCACGAGGAGAGGGAGCAAAAAGAGGGCGCGCACTGATATGGACAAGCCCGTCAACAACCGTGCCTGGTGGCTGGTCGCCCCGGTGTTCGCCATCGTCGCCTTCTCGGCGATCATCCCGATCATGACGGTGGTGAACTATTCGGTTCAGGACACCTTCGGCAA
This sequence comes from Ancylobacter sp. 3268, assembly GCF_031456575.1. NCBI lineage: Bacteria > Pseudomonadati > Pseudomonadota > Alphaproteobacteria > Hyphomicrobiales > Xanthobacteraceae > Ancylobacter > Ancylobacter sp. 3268. The sequence goes on along the minus strand of NZ_JAVDUX010000020.1, from coordinate 35,858 downwards.
CAACCAGTTCTTCTGGAACGGCCTGGGCTGGTTCCAGGAACTGCTCGATCCCTCGACCGAGCTCGGCGGCCGCTTCTTCGACGCGCTGTGGCGCAACCTCCTGTTCTCCGGCATCATCCTCGCCATCGAGGTGCCGCTCGGCATCCTCGTCGCGCTCTCCATGCCGCGCGACGGCTGGCGGGTCGCCGCCACGCTGGTGCTGATGGCGCTGCCGCTGCTGATCCCGTGGAACGTGGTCGGCACCATCTGGCAGGTGTTCGCCCGCGCCGATATCGGCCTGCTCGGCTATGGGCTGAACGCGCTCGGCATTCCCTACAACTACACCGGCGACACGCTGTCGGCGTGGATCACCATCGTGGTGATGGATGTCTGGCACTGGACCAGCCTCGTCGCGCTGCTCTGCTATGCCGGGCTGAAGTCGATCCCCGACGCCTACTATCAGGCGGCGCGTATCGACGGCGCCTCGCGCTGGGCGATCTTCACCACCATCCAGCTGCCGAAGATGAAGCGGGTGCTGCTGATCGCGGTGCTGCTGCGCTTCATGGACAGTTTCATGATCTACACCGAACCCTTCGTGCTGACCGGCGGCGGCCCCGGCAACGCCACCACCTTCCTGTCCATCGATCTCGTGAAGCTGGCGCTGGGGCAGTTCGACCTCGGCAAGGCGGCGGCGATGTCGCTGGTCTACAACCTCATCGTGCTCGCGCTGTGCTGGGTCTTCTACACGGTGATGACCCATTCCGGCCAAGATCATGCCAGCAGCGAGCGGCCCGACCAGGGGAGCGCCGCATGAGCGCCTCGGCCAACCACAACACGCGCGGCAGCGCCTTCATCATGGCGCTGTACCTGATCTTCCTGATGCTGCCGATCTACTGGCTCCTCAATATGAGCCTGAAGACCAATTTCGAGATCAACACCACGGTCTCGCTATGGCCGCAGGACATCACCTTCGAACACTACATCAAGATCTTCACTGATTCGAGCTGGTATTCGGGCTACATCAACTCGCTGACCTATGTGGTGCTGAACACCATCATCTCGATCAGCCTCGCCCTGCCGGCCGCCTACGCCTTTTCGCGCTATTCCTTCGTCGGCGACAAGCACCTGTTCTTCTGGCTGCTGTCCAACCGCATGGCGCCGCCGGCGGTGTTCGCGCTGCCCTTCTTCAATCTCTACTCCGCCATCGGCCTGTTCGACACGCCCTGGGCGGTCGCCTTGGCGCACTGCCTGTTCAACGTGCCGCTGGCGGTGTGGATCCTCGAAGGCTTCATGTCCGGCGTGCCGCGCGAGATCGACGAGACGGCGGCGATCGACGGCTATTCCTTCCCGCGCTTCTTCGTGAAGATCTTCATGCCGCTGATCGCGAGCGGCATCGGGGTGGCGGCGTTCTTCTGCTTCATGTTCTCCTGGGTGGAACTGCTGCTCGCCCGCACGCTGACCGCCACCAACGCCAAGCCGATCGCGGTGACCATGACCCGCACCGTCTCGGCCGCCGGCATGGACTGGGGCCTGCTCGCCGCCGCCGGGGTGCTGACCATCATCCCCGGCGCCTTGGTAATCTGGTTCGTGCGCAACTACATCGCCAAGGGCTTCGCCCTCGGGCGGGTGTGAGGGAGGGAGCGATGGAGACTTTCACCGCCAGCCTCGCCGAGAATACCGCCTGGATGGCCTGGACCTGGCAGACCGGGCTGTTCTTCGCCTGCATCGCCAGCCTGCTGACGGTGTTCACCCTGCTCGCCCTGTGGCGGCCGGAGCGGGCGCGGGTCGGCATATTGCGCATCCCCACCACGCGCGGCGACCGGCTGTTCATCACGCTGCTCGGCAGCGCCTTCATCAATCTCGCCTGGCTCGGCCTGGTGGGACCAGAACTCGGCTGGGCGCTCGCGCTCTGCCTTGTCTACGCACTGGCGGTGTTCCGCCTCGTGTGAATCGGCCCGAAGCGGCGGCAGGCCGTACGGGCTCCGGGAGTGAAACGGGAGGAAAGACCCATGTTGCAGTCATCGAGCCGAAAGCGGCTTCTGCTTGCCGCCAGCGCCGTGGCGCTGATCGCCCTCGCCGCGCCCGTCCGCGCGGACGAGGCGGCGGCGAAGAAGTGGATCGACGCGGAGTTCCAGCCTTCGACGCTGTCGAAGGAGGACCAGCTGAAGGAACTCCAGTGGTTCATCAAGGCGGCGGAGCCCTTCAAGGGCATGGAGATCAACGTCGTCTCCGAGACCATCACCACCCATGAATACGAGGCGAAGACGCTGGCCAAGGCGTTCTCAGAGATCACCGGCATCAAGCTCACCCACGACCTCATCCAGGAGGGCGACGTGGTGGAGAAGATCCAGACGCAGATGCAGTCGGGCAAGAACATCTACGATGCCTGGGTGAACGATTCGGACCTGATCGGCACGCATTTCCGCTACAAGCAGGCGGTGCCGCTGACCGACTGGATGGCCGGCGAGGGCAAGGACGTCACCTCGCCGACGCTGGACCTGCCCGACTTCATCGGCACCTCCTTCACCACCGCGCCGGACGGCAAGCTCTACCAGCTGCCCGACCAGCAGTTCGCCAACCTGTACTGGTTCCGCTACGACTGGTTCACCAACCCGGACTACAAGGCGAAGTTCAAGGCCAAGTACGGCTACGAGCTCGGCGTGCCGGTCAACTGGTCGGCCTATGAGGACATCGCCGAGTTCTTCTCCAACGACATCGGCACCATCGACGGCGTCAAGGTCTATGGCAACATGGACTACGGCAAGAAGGACCCCTCGCTGGGCTGGCGCTTCACCGACGCCTGGCTGTCCATGGCCGGCAATGGCGATCGCGGACTGCCCAACGGCAAGCCGGTCGACGAATGGGGCATCCGCATGGAGGGCTGCCGGCCGACCGGCTCCTCGGTGGAGCGCGGCGGCGACACCAACGGCCCGGCGGCGGTGTATTCGATCGTCAAATATATCGAGTGGCTGAAGAAATACACGCCGCCGCAGGCGCTGGGCATGACCTTCTCGGAGGCCGGGCCGGTGCCGGCGCAGGGCAACATCGCCCAGCAGATGTTCTGGTACACCGCCTTCACCGCCGACATGGTGAAGCCCGGCCTGCCGGTGATGAATGCCGACGGCACGCCGAAATGGCGCATGGCGCCTTCGCCGAAGGGAGCCTATTGGAAGGACGGCATGAAGCTCGGCTACCAGGACGTCGGCTCCTGGACGCTGCTGAAGTCGACGCCGGTGGAGCGCCGCAAGGCGGCTTGGCTCTACGCCCAGTTCGTCACCTCCAAGACGGTGTCGCTGAAGAAGAGCCATGTCGGCCTGACCTTCATCCGCGAGAGCGACATCTGGGCGCCGTCGATGACCGAGCGGGCGCCCAAGCTCGGCGGCCTGGTCGAGTTCTACCGCTCGCCGGCGCGGGTGCAGTGGTCGCCGACCGGCTCGAACGTGCCGGATTACCCGAAGCTGGCGCAGCTGTGGTGGCAGAACATCGGCGACGCCTCCTCCGGCGCCAAGACGCCGCAGGCGGCGATGGACTCACTCGCGGCGGCGCAGGAATCGGTGATGGAGCGTCTCGAGCGTTCCGGCGTGCAGGGCGAGTGCGGGCCGAAGCTCAACGCCAAGCACCCGATGGAGTATTGGGTGGAGCTGGCCAAGAAGGAGGGCAACCTCGCCCCGCAGCCCAAGCTCGCCAACGAGAAGCCGAAGGGCGAGACCGTCGACTACGACGCGCTGATCAAGTCCTGGCCGGCAACCCCGCCGAAGAAGTCGACCAACTGATCGACCGGACGGCCGGGTCAACCGGCCGCCGCCAAAGCGGATAGGAACCACCCGACACCCGGACGGACGCCGCAACGGCGCCCGTCCGGCCTGCCTTCTCGCCAGAAATGGATCGATACGGCTCCGCCACCATGGTGTTCGGCGCCGGGCCGATGTCCGGCCTGCGGGTGTGGATGATCTCGGCCAGAGCCGGCTTTCAGTATATTCGGGCGGTCATTCGCGACGTGGATCACGCATGAGCAGCTACATTCTCGCCATCGACCAGGGCACCACCTCCTCGCGCGCCATCCTGTTCCGGCCCGATACCGGCATCGCGGCGCAGGCGCAGCAGGAATTCCCGCAGCACTTTCCGGCCTCCGGCTGGGTGGAGCACGAGGCGCATGATCTGTGGGCCTCCACTCTCGCCACCTGCCGCGCCGCCATGGAGCAGGCCGGCGCCAGGGCGGCCGACATCGCCGCCATCGGCATCACCAACCAGCGCGAGACCACCGTGGTGTGGGACCGCAAGACCGGTGCCGCCATCTACCGCGCCATCGTCTGGCAGGACCGCCGCACCGCCGAGTTCTGCGCCCGGCTGAAGGCCGAAGGCCACGAGCCGATGGTGAGCGCCCGCACCGGGCTCATTCTCGATCCTTATTTTTCCGGCACCAAGATCGGCTGGATCCTCGACAACGTGCCCGGCGCGCGGGCGCGGGCGGAGCGCGGCGACCTCGCCTTCGGCACGGTGGATTCGTGGCTGCTCTGGCAGCTGACAGGCGGCACGGTGCACGCCACCGACGCCACCAACGCCGCGCGCACCCTGCTGTTCAACATCCACACCGGCGAATGGGACGAGGACCTGCTGGCGCTGCTGCGGGTGCCGCGCTCCATGCTGCCGGAGGTGAAGGACTCATCCGCCGATTTCGGCACCGCGCGGCCGGAACTGCTGGGTGGGGCGATCCGCATCTGCGGCATCGCCGGCGACCAGCAGGCCGCCACCGTCGGCCAGGCCTGTTTTCAGCCGGGCATGATCAAGTCGACCTATGGCACCGGCTGCTTCGCGCTGCTCAACACCGGCACGACGGCGGTGACCTCGAGGAACAAGCTGCTCACCACCATCGCCTATCAGCTGGACGGCAAGCGCACCTATGCGCTGGAGGGCTCGATCTTCGTCGCCGGCGCGGCGGTGCAGTGGCTGCGCGACGGGCTCGGCATCATCAAGGCCTCGGCCGAAAGCGAGGCGCTGGCCGAGGCAGCCGATCCCGCCCAGCAGGTCTATCTGGTGCCGGCCTTTGTCGGGCTCGGCGCGCCGCACTGGAACCCGGATGTGCGCGGCGCGCTGTTTGGGCTCACGCGGGGCACGGGGCGGGCGGAGATCGCCCTCGCGGCGCTGGAGAGCGTCTGCTACCAGACCGCCGACCTGCTCGACGCCATGCGCGCCGACTGGGCGCAGGCCGGCGGCAACGGCGCCAAGACGGTGCTGCGCGTCGATGGCGGCATGGTCGCCTCGAATTTCGCCATGCAGCGGCTGTCGGACCTCTTGGCCGCGCCGGTCGATCGCCCGGTGGTGCGGGAGACGACGGCATTGGGCGCCGCCTATCTCGCCGGCCTGCGCGCCGGCGTGCTGCCGAAGCCTGCGCGCTTCGCCGATCGCTGGCGGCTGGACCGGCGCTTCACGCCGACCATGGAGCCGGCCTTGCGCGAGGCCAAGCTCGCCGGCTGGCGCGACGTGGTGCGGCGCCTGACCATGCCGTGAGGGAAGCGGAGATGCCATCATCCATCATCGCGTAACGCCACAACGTCGCCGTCCCAGAAGCGATCCAGCTTATCCCACCAGCGCCTTGTCTCCAGGCCAAGCCACGGCTCGATGGTCGCGATCTGCCTGTCGTTGCCGCCAGAGAGGTTCTGCAGTGACTCCAGAAACCCGATCGTGGCGGCTTCCTTCACATAGTCGTCGCCTTCTGTGTGCCAGCACTCGACCACGGCGAAGATATCGCTGAATCTCACCGTATCACCGTCCTTGTGGCGTTCCAGTATGTGCTCGGCCAGAGAATGAAGCGCCAGATAGAGAGGGAAATCACCCTCTTCCTCCCACTCGGCGATGAATTCGTTCCAGCGCGGACGGAAAGACGGGTCCGCTGCAAGCAGCGGCTCAAACATCACCGAGCGAGTTATGAGGGGAGACGGCATGTTGCCACTCTCGTCCGGCTCGCTGAATGCCACAAGGCGGATGTTTTGCGTAGTCGCATTGGCGGCGCTGCGCGAGAGCAAGCCTGCCGACTGGCGCGACGTGGTGCGGCGGCTGACGATGACGTGAGGGGCGGACCCGACTCCGCAACACGGTCCTCATCCTGAGGCGCGCGCGCCCGGAAGGTCAACCTTCGAGGCTCGGCCTGCGGCCGGGCCCCTCAGGATGAGGGTGATCCAGGAGCTGTCCGCTTTTCTCCCTCTCCCCCTCGGGGAGAGGTAAAGAGTGACGCAGGCGCCCGGCCGCCTATTTCCCGCCGACCTGCCCGGCTTCCCAGCCGAGTATGGCGCGCTTGCGGGTGAGGCCCCAGTGATAGCCGGTGAGATCGCCGCTCTTGCCGAGCACGCGATGGCAGGGCACCACGAAGGACATCGGGTTCTTGCCCACCGCTGCGCCGATCGCCCGCGCGGCCTTCGGCCGGTCGATATGGCCGGCGATGGCGGAATAGGTGGTCGCCCGGCCCATGGGGATGCGCATGAGCGTCTCCCACACCCGCACCTCGAAATCGGTGCCGATGAACACAATGCGCAGCGGGTCGTCCGGCCGCCAGCAATCCTGGTTGAATATGCGGGCCGCATAGGGCGCGGTCGCCAGCGGGTCCTCGACATAGATGGCGTTGGGCCAGCGCCGGCGCATGTCGGCCAGCGCCTCGTCCTCGCCGCCCTCGTCGGCGAAGGCGAGGCCGCACAGGCCGCGCGGCGTCGCCATGGCGAGCGCCCGCCCGAACGGCGAGGGATGGAAGCCCCAGCGGATGATCAGCCCCGCCGCGCCGGTCTTCCACTCGCCGGGCGAGAGCGATTCATGCACCACGAACAGATCGTGCAGCCGGCCGGGGCCGGAGAAGCCGAGCTCATAGGCGGCTTCCAGCACATTGTCGGATTCGGCCAGCACCTGCCGGGCGGCGTCGAGCGTCACCGCCTGCAGGAAGGCCTTGGGGCTGAGGCCGCACCAGCGGCGGAACAGATCGGTGAGCGCGCGCGGCGTGACGCCGGCGGCACGGGCGATCTCCTCGACCTCGGGCTGGTCGCGGAAGCGGCGATTGACGAACTCGACGGCGCGACGGACGGTCTCATAGTCGTTCGCGGCGATTTCGAGCGGACGGGCATTCTCCAGAGTTGGCGCGAGCACGGCGGTGTCCTCCTGTTCTGCCCATCTGGACACACGCGCCGCAACGTGGCCACCCGATTTCGACGCGGTCTCGCTCACGGCTGCGATCGCACCACGCCGCGCTTGGCCTGCGCCAGTGCGCGGTCGAGCCCTTCAGCCAGTTCCTCGCGCTGCTGCGTGTGCAGGAAGCCGCCCACCACCACCGGGGCGCCGCGCGAGGTGAGGCTGAGGCGCTGCAGGCCGTAATCCTCATGGAACTCCTTGTCGAGCCGCGTCCACAACGGGTTCAGCCGCGCCTCGTCGGCGGCGCCGCGCGGATCGATCTTGCGCACCTCGATCAGGCTCGGCGTCACGGTGATCTCCTCGCGGGCGCGGGCGGAGCGGAAACTCATGCGGAAGGCGATGTAGAGGACGAGCACATCGAGCCCGAACACCCCGAACACCGGCCAGGCGCCCATCATCAGGAAGGCCGTGCCGCAGACGAGGCTCACCCCGGCGACCAGCAGCATCACCAGCCGGAAGCCGCGCTCATCCAGCGAGCGGTGCGGCGCGAGGCGGACCCGGAAGAGGGTCGGCTCTTCGCCCGTCGCCTCGGCTCCGGCGAAGGAGCCGGCGGTCCGGCCGTTGGCAAAGCTGTCGGTAAAGCCCTTGGCAGCGCTCATGGCTGGAGATTATAGCTCGCAAATGGTTCGCGACGACAAGAAATCCCCGCCCCGGAAATCCCCGCGCAAGCTGGCGCAGAAGGCGGCGGCGAAACCCGCCTCGCCGTCGGTTTCCTCTGCCGCCGGGCGGAAGCGTGCGGCGGCGCCAGTGGACGTGGCGCCGGCGACTCCCGAGGCCGGCAAGCGCCGCCGGGCGGTGGCGAATGCCGCCGCCGCGCTCGCCGGGCGCGACATCACGCCCTGGACGCCGGCGGAGGTTGCGCAAGCCTTTTCCCGCTTCGAGGCGGCCGATCCGGAGCCGAAGGGCGAGCTGGATTACGTCGATCCCTTCACCCTGCTGGTCGCGGTGGTGCTTTCGGCGCAGGCCACCGATGTCGGGGTGAACAAGGCGACACGCACCCTGTTCGCCGCCGCGCCGACGCCGCAGGCGATGATGGCGCTGGGCGAGGAGGGCGTCGCCGCCCATATCCGCACCCTCGGCCTCTATCGCGGCAAGGCGAGGAACGTCGTCGCGCTCTCCCGCCGTCTGGTGGAGGAGTTCGGCGGCGCGGTGCCGGCCGATCGCGCCATCCTCGAAACCCTGCCCGGCGTCGGCCGCAAGACCGCCAATGTGGTGCTCAACATCGCCTTCGGCCTGCCGACCATCGCCGTCGACACCCATCTGTTCCGCGTCGCCAACCGCACCGGGCTTTCCGCCGGCAGGAATCCGCTCGAGGTCGAGCTCGGGCTGGAGCGGGTGATCCCCGGCCGCTTCAAGCTGCACGCCCATCACTGGCTGATCCTGCACGGGCGCTATGTGTGCAAGGCGCGGGTGCCGGAATGCTGGCGCTGCCTGATCGCCGACCTGTGCCGCTGGCCGTCCAAGACGCCTGCCCCCGCGACTGCCCCCGCGCCTACGGCGTCCCCCGCCGCGTGAGCCGCTTGTGCAGCCGCACCATGAAGATGGTGGCAAAGACCGGGGTGGCGAGGTTGAGGATCGGGATCGACACCATCACCGCGATGACCAGCCCGCCGAGAAAAATGCTGATGCCGTAGCGCCGCCGCAGCTCGGCCGCCTCCTCCTCGCCGCGGAAGCGCATGGCGGCGAGCTGGAAATATTCGCGGCCGAGCAGATAGCCGTTGGCGATGTAGAACACCACGAGGTTGACGCCGGGCACCAGCAGCAGCGCCAGCGCGATCAGGTTCACCACCAGCATCACGCCGAAGAATTTCAGCGTCATCGCCAGCGAGCGGACGAAGGGCAGCGCCTGCCCGGGCGGATCGGCGGGGAAATCCTCCGTCTCCACCCGCTCGGCGACCTCGTCGAGGAACAGGCCGGCGACCAGCGAGGTCACCGGCGGCACCAGGAAGATGGCGCCGATGAAGATGCCGACCGCGGCGAGTATGTCGAGCGTCAGCTCGGCCCAGCCCCATTGCAGCGTCACGAAATAGGTCATCGCCCAATGCGCGCCGATGCCGAGCACGGCGAGCAGGCCGAGGGCGATGAGGACCGAGCGGATGAGCACCCGGCGATAGGCCGGGGAGAAGCTGCGCCCGAAGGCGGCGACGGCGTCCTGGAGCATGGCGTCTCGCACGTGAAGGGAGGCTGTACCTAGTGACGGGCGGCGCCGGTTCAAAGGGGGTGCGCGGCTTCCGCAGCGCCCGCGGTGCGATTTTTCGCTTGCCGAATCGTGATTGGCGAGTCGGGTCGCGATTCGTTCCCCCCGAACAAACCATGATTCCCTCCGGCGCCGGCCGGCGCGCTCTGACGGGGCGACGGCGCGTTCCGGCGGGTCGCCGCTCGTGCTAGCGTGACGGCCGTTGCCGGAGAGCCTTCGCCGCATGAACCGATTCCCTCGTCCCTCGCGCCGTGCGTTTCTCGCCGGCCTTTCCGCCGCGGCGCTGGCGACCCCGGCGCTGGCGCAGAATGCCGGCACCGGCGTCGATGTCGCGATCGTCGGCGCCGGTGCGGCCGGGATCGCGGCGGCGCGCAAGCTCGCGGCTGCCGGGCGCAGCTATGTGCTGCTGGAGGCAGCCCCGCGCGTCGGCGGACGGGCGCGCACCGATGCCGCTCTCGGACCGGCGGTCGATCTCGGGGCGGTGGCGTTCTCGCGGATGGACGGCACCCTGGCCGATGCCGCCGAGCAAGCCGGATTGCCGCTGAGCGCGGTTGCGGCATCGGCCCGGTTGTTCGTCGATGGACGCGAGGCGCCGGAGGGCGATTACGACGCCTTCGCCCTCGCCCTTGGCCGGGTGCGGCGCGATCTGCTCGCCGCCGCCGATGCCGGCAAGGACGGGCCGGCGGCGGCGCTGGTCGCCACGCGCGGGCCGTGGACGGCGAGCGTCGAGGCGATGCTCGGGCCGCTCGGCTGCGGGCAGGCGCTGGCGGCGGTGTCGACGCTCGATCTCGCCCGCCGCCTGCCGCCGCCGGACGATGTGACCTGCGCGCTCGGCGTCGGCACCCTGCTGGAACGGCTGGCCGCCTGGACCAATCTGCGCACCGACGCGCCGGTGACGCAGATCACCAATGCCGGGCGTTTCTACGCGCTGTCCCTGCGGGGGGAACGCAGCGTGATCCGGGCGCGCACGGTCATTCTCGCCGTGCCGGCGGCGGTGCTGGCGTCCGGCGCCATCCGTTTCAACCCGGTGTTGCCCGCCCGCCTCGCGCTCGCCCTGCGCAGCTGCCTGTCCGGGGCGATCGAGCAGGTGGCTTTCCTGTTGCCGGGCAACCCGCTGCGGCTCGCCGACAACGAGACCGTGCTGGCCCGGCTCGGCAATGGCCCACCGGCGCTGCTGCGCGGGCGCATCGGCGGCAGCGATGTGCACAGCCTGCGCTTCGGCGCGGCGGCGGCGCAGGCCTTCTCCGGCAAGGGAGAGGCGGTGGCGCGGGAGGCGGCGCAGGCCTTCATGCGCAGTGCCTTCGGCATTGGCGAGATCGGCAAGGCGGTGGTCTCGAACTGGAGCGCCGATCCGCTGATCCGCGGCGCCATGGCGGTGGCGGCGCCGGGGCAGGGCGCGCAGCGCAGCCTGTTCGCCGCGCCGCTGGGCCGCATCGTCTTCGCCGGCGAGTACACCACGCCGACCGGCTGGGGCACGCTCACCGGGGCCTGGAACTCCGGCGAGATCGCCGCCGAGCGCGCCATCCGCCTCACCGGCGGCCCGTCATAGCACGGAGGCTCCCTCTCCCCATAGACCGGTAGCTCCCTCTCTGCCAACATCGGATAGATCCGATGTTGGCAGAGAGGGATGGGGTGAGGGGTCTTCTTCACCCCGCAGCCGCATCGCCCCTCACCGACCCGCTGCGCGGGCCGCCTCTCCCCAATGGGGAGAGGATGAGACAGGCGACAATCTCGCAGGCGGCTCCGTCAGCCGCGCAGCGTCGCGCCGGTCTTCTTCGCCACCTCGGCGACGATGCGGCCGGCCACCGCCTCGATCTCGGCGTCGGTCAGCGTCTTCTCGCGCGGCTGCAGGGTGACGGACAGCGCCACCGACTTCTTGTCGGCGTCGATGCCGGCCGCTTTCAGATTCTCGCCTTCATAGACATCGAACACGTTGACCGCGGTGATCAGCTTGCGGTCGACGCCGGCCACCGCCTTGACGATGTCGCCGGCCGCCACCGACCGCGCCACCACGAAGGCGAAGTCGCGCTCCACCGGCTGGAAGGGCGAGAGGTCGAGCAGCGGCTTCACCTTCGTCGCCTTGGCCTTGGGTTCCGGGATCTTGTCGAGCACGATCTCGAAGCCGACCAGCGGCCCGTCGACGTCGAGCGCCTCCAGCAGTGCCGGGTGAAGCTCGCCGAAATGGCCGATGACATTGGCGCCGAGCCGGAAGCTGCCGGAGCGGCCGGGATGGAACCAGGACGGCGCATCCGTGGTGATCTGCAGATTGGCCACCGGCGCGCCGCAGGCGGCCAGCACGGCGAGCGCATCCGCCTTGGCGTCGAAGGCATCGACCGGCGCCGTCTTGCCCGACCAGTGGCGGCCGGCGCCTGAAGGCTTGGCGAAGGCGCGGCGCAGGCCGGTGGCGCAGATGAACTGGTCCTGCGGCCGGTCGCCCTTGAACACCTGCCCGACCTCGAATAGCGCGACGTCGCCATAGCCGCGGTCGGCATTGGCCTGCGCCGAGCGGATCAGGCCCGGCAGCAGGCTCGGGCGCATGTCGGAGAGGTCGGCGGCGATCGGGTTGGCGAGCGCCAGCGCCTCGCTGCCGCCGCCGAACAGCTCGGCCGAGGCCTTGGGCACGAAGGACCAGGTGACCGCCTCGACAAGCCCACGCGTGGCGAGCGACCGCTTGGCCTTGCGGGTGCGCAGCTGCAGCGTGGTGAGCACCGGTTGGCGGGCGGTTTCGTCGCGCGGGAACGGGGTCGCCGGCACCCGGTCGAGGCCGATGATGCGCACCACCTCCTCGACGAGATCGGCCTTGCCCTCGATGTCGCCGCGCCAGGAGGGCGGCATCACGTTCACCGTCTCCGCCGGGGCGGAGATCTTGAAGCCGAGCTTCTGCAGCACCTCGACCTGTTCGTGGTCGCTGGCGACGAGGCCGGCCAGCTTCTGGGTGAGCGTCAGCGGGAAGGCGATGCTGCGGGTGGTGTCCGGGATGGCGCCGGCCAGCACCACTTCGGACGGCTCGCCGCCGCAGAAATCGAGGATCAGTTTGGTCGCCAGCTCCAGCCCCGGCACGGTGAAGGCCGGATCGATGCCGCGCTCGAAGCGGAAGCGGGCGTCGGAGTTGATGCCGAGCTTGCGGCCGGTCTGGGCGATGTTGATCGGCTCCCACAGCGCCGATTCGACCAGCACGTCGACGGTCGCCTCGTCGCAGCCGGATTCCTCGCCGCCCATGATGCCGGCCAGCGATTCCACCGCCTTGTCATCGGCGATCACGCACATGGTGGCGTCGAGCGTGTAGGTCTTGCCGTCGAGCGCCAGCAGCGTCTCGCCATCGCGGGCGCGGCGGACGACCAGATCGCCATGCACCTTGCCGGCGTCGAAGACGTGGAGCGGCCGGTTCTGGTCGAAGGTGAGGAGGTTGGTCACATCGACCAGCGCATTGATCGGGCGCAGGCCGATGGCGCGCAGCTTCGCCTGCACCCAGTCGGGCGACGGGCCGTTCTTCACCCCGCGGATGAGGCGCAGAGCGAAGGCCGGGCAGGGAGCGTCGTCGGCGATCGTCACCTGCACCGGGCAGGGGAAGGCGCCGGGCACCGGGACGATCGCGTCGTCGATCAGCGTGCCCACCCCGGCGGCGGCGAGGTCGCGGGCGAGGCCGTGAATGCCGAGGCCGTCGGCGCGGTTCGGCGTCACCGCGATCTCGACCACCGGGTCGCCGGCGCCGATCCAGTCGACGTAAGTCGCGCCGACCGGGGCGTCGTCCGGCAGGTCGATGATGCCGTCATGGTCCTCGGAGAGCTGCAGCTCGGCGGCCGAGCACAGCATGCCCCGGCTCTCGACGCCGCGGATCGAGCCGATGCCGAGCGTTATGTCCTTGCCGGGAATATAGGTGCCGGGCGGCGAGAACACGCTCTTCATGCCGGTGCGGGCGTTCGGCGCGCCGCACACCACCTGCACCGGCTCGCCGTGCCCGGTATCGACCAGGCACACGCGCAGCTTGTCGGCGTTCGGGTGCTTCTCGGCGGAGATCACATAGGCGATGGTGAAGCCCTTGAGCCTGGCCGCCTTGTCCTCGACGCCCTCGACCTCGAAGCCGATGCGGTTGAGCGCGCCGGTGACGTCGTCGAGCGTGTAGCCGCCGGCAAGATGCTCGCGCAGCCAGGAGAGGGTGAATTTCATCGTATCTGCTCCTTGCGCGCGCTCAGTTCGACAGTCCGCCGGCCAGCGTCGGGAAATCGAGCGGGCGGAAGCCGTAATGGGAGAGCCAGCGGACATCGGCCTCGAAGAAGGCGCGCAAATCCGGCATGCCGTATTTCAGCATGGCGATGCGGTCGATGCCCATGCCCCAGGCGAAGCCCTGATACTCGTCCGGGTCGAGCCCGCAATTGCGGATGACGTTCGGATGCACCATGCCGCAGCCGAGGATCTCCAGCCAGTCGCTGCCCTCGCCGAAGCGGATCTCGCCGGGGCGCGAGCGGTCGCACTGGATGTCCACTTCCATCGACGGCTCGGTGAAGGGGAAGAAGGACGGCCGGAACCGCATCGTCACGTTCTCCACCTCGAAGAACGCCTTGCAGAACTCCTGCAGGATCCATTTCAGATGGCCGAGATGCGAGCCCTTGTCGATGACGAGGCCCTCCACCTGATGGAACATCGGCGTGTGGGTCTGGTCGCTGTCCGAGCGATAGGTGCGGCCGGGGCAGATGACGCGGATCGGCGGCTTGTTCGCCAGCATGGTGCGCACCTGCACCGGCGAGGTGTGGGTGCGCAGCACGAGGCGCGAGCCGTCTTCCTTCGTGGGCAGGTAGAAGGTGTCGTGCATCTCGCGCGCCGGATGTCCTTCGGGGAAGTTCAGCGCGGTGAAATTGTGGAAGTCGTCCTCGATGTCCGGCCCCTCGGCCACCGCGAAGCCCATATCGGCGAAAATGGCGGTGAGTTCGTCGATCACCTGGCTGATCGGGTGCACGCGCCCCGTTTCGGCCGGCGCCTCGCGCACCGGCAGGGTGACGTCGAGCCGCTCGGTCTCCAGCCGCTTCTCCAGCGCGGCGGCCTTCAGCGCGGTGCGGCGCTCAGCGAGCGCGGCGTTGAGGCGGTCGCGCAGGCCGTTAATGGCGGGGCCGGCGGTCTTGCGCTCCTCCGGGCTCATGCCGCCGAGGCTCTTGAGCAGTTCGGACACCGAGCCCTTCTTGCCGAGCGCGGCGACGCGTAGGGCTTCGAGGGCGGCCTCGTCGGCGGCAGCGGCGACGCCGGCATTGAGCTCGGCTTCGAGCGCGGCGAGATCGGGCAGGGCGGTGGACGCGGCGACGGACATGGCGGGTTCCTTGGGAGTTCCTCGGCGGTTCCTCGGAGGCGGCGGACGCGGCGCTTATAGCGAGGCCGGATGCGGGCGCAAAGCGGCCGGGTCACCGGAACCGCGAAAGGCCGCACGAACGCGAAGAGCCCCGGCGCGGACGCGCGGGGCTCTTCCCTCTTTTCGGTCCCGGCAGTTGCTGGAGATCAGGCGGCGGCGGGCTGTTCCAGAGCGGCCTTGGCCTGCTCGACCAGCGCCTTGAACGCCTCGGGCTCATGGATGGCGATATCCGAGAGCACCTTGCGGTCGACCTCGATCCCGGCCTTGCCGAGACCGTCGATAAATCGACCATAGGTGAAGCCGAGCTCGCGGGTCGCAGCGTTGATGCGCTGGATCCACAGGGCGCGGAAATTGCGCTTCTTCGCCTTGCGGTCGCGATAGGCGTATTGCTGCGCCTTCTCGACGGCCTGCTTGGCAACGCGAATGGTATTCTTGCGGCGGCCGAAATAACCCTTCGCCGCCTTCAGCACCTTCTTGTGCTTGGCGTGGGAAGTTACGCCGCGCTTAACACGGGCCATGGGACTATCTCCTGGTACGGGCTAGGGCTGGCGTCAGCCGTTGGGCAGAAAATACTTGCGGACAACCACCGCATCCGGCTCGGCCATGACGGAGGTGCCACGCTGGTTCCGGATCTGCTTGTTGGTGCGCTTGATCATGCCGTGGCGCTTATTCGCCTGGGCCATGATCACCTTGCCGGTGCCGGAGAGCTTGAAGCGCTTCTTCGCTCCGGACTTGGTCTTCATCTTGGGCATTTGGCTCGGTCTCCGCGGCCGGAGGCGCGCCTTGCGGCACGCGTGGCCATTTTGTTGATGGTGAGCATCCGAACCGCCACGGCAGCCCTGATTGGCCGGGCGGTTCAACAAGGCCGCACCCCATACAGGAGCGGGCCCGTCATTTCAAGAGCCGTCAGCCATCGCAACGGCACGGGCGCGGTAATTCGTCCGTGCCGTCGCGCGCCTGGCTTCGAAGCGTGCCTTCGATGATCAGCACTCGCCCTTCTGCATCTGCACGCGCGGGCAGCCATCGTCGCTGCGCTGCGGGCCCGGGCGCTCGCCCATCTGCGGCGGCGGTCCCGGCGGGCGTCCCTGCTGCGGCGGAGCGGAAGGCTGGGCCTGCTGCGGCGGGCGCCCCTGTTGGGGCGGAGGCCCGCCATTGCCGCGCGGCGGCTGTCCGCCGCCATCCCAGCCGCCGCGCGGCGGTTGGCCGCCACCGCCATTGCCGCGGGGCGGCTGGCCGCCGTTCCAATCCCCTCTCGGAGGCTGGCCGCCATTCCAGTCACCTCTCGGGGGCTGGCCGCCATTCCAGCCGCCGCGTGGCGGCTGACCACCGTTCCAGTCCCCTCTCGGGGGCTGGCCGCCGCTCCAGCCGCCGCGCGGGGGTTGCCCGCCATTCCAGCCGCCGCCATTCCAGCCGCCACCCGGCGGCGGGCCGGGAGGGCCGCCATACCAGCCGCCGCCCGGGGGCGGGGGCGGCGGACGCCGGCCGGGAGGCGACCCCCAGCGGTACCGCTCGCCGTACCAGGGGCGGTCGCGATAGTAACGGCCCCAATAATTGTCCACGCTGAAGCCGATGATCGGCACGCCGATCATCGGGGCATAAGTGGGGAATTCCACCCGTCGGCCGCGATAGTCATATTCGAGGTAGGCGGCGGCGACCCAGCCTCGATAGCCGCGCCAGTCGACATCGCACCAGCTATAGGTGTCGAGGCAGCCGAATATGGTGAGCGGCGTTCCGGTGCCGAGCACCACCACCGCCGGATAGTCTGTGCCCGGCCCGGCGCGCAGATTCACATTGGTGGTGACGAAGCCGCCCGTCTGCGCGGCTGCCGCGCCGGTGAGGGCGATGAGAGCCCCCATCGCGGCCAAAAGACGTTTCATGCGTATTCTCCAGGACGTTGCATCGTGTCTACAACGCCGACCCGGGGGAAATGGATTACCTTCGTGAGGCGGAATCGTGATGGCACGGTGTCGACGCGGCGTCGATCACCAAATACCGCCGTTGCGTCACGTTGATCCCTGGGCGCGAACCGGACAGGATGCGCCCGGTTCGCCGTCCTTCGCCGCTCGCCCCCGCCCGTCGTTCATCGGCGGACGGGCGTCCCTCCGCCGTCACTCACCCGGATTGCCTTCATGTCGTTCGGCACATTGCTCGAAGCGTTTCTGCTCGGCCTCCTCGAAGGCTTCACCGAATTCCTGCCCGTCTCCTCCACCGGCCACATCCTGCTCGCCGGCCATTTCCTCGGCTTCGAGAGCCAGGGCAAGGTCTTCGAGGTGCTCATCCAGCTCGGCGCCATCCTCGCCATCGTGGTCGCCTATTTCCAGCGCTTCTGGCAGGTGCTGATCACCCTGCCGTCGAGCCCGCGCTCGCGCAATTTCGTGTTCGGCATCCTCGTCGCCTTCCTGCCGGCGGCGGTGATCGGCGCCCTGGCGCACGGCTTCATCAAGGAGGTGCTTTTCGAATCGCCGGCCTTGATCTGCGTGACGCTGATTCTCGGCGGCATCGTGTTGCTGTGGGTCGACACGCTGAAGATCCGTCCCCGCCACACCGATGCGATGGCGCTGCCGCCGCTGCTGGCGCTGAAGATCGGCTTCATCCAATGCCTGGCGATGATACCCGGCGTATCGCGCTCCGGCTCCACCATCGTCGGCGGTCTGCTGCTCGGGGTCAGCAAGCCGGCGGCTGCGGAGTTTTCCTTCTTCCTCGCCCTGCCGACCATGGCCGGGGCCTTTGCCTACGATCTCTACAAGAACCGCGACGCCCTCTCGATGGATGACGGCGTCATCATCGGCGTCGGTTTCGTCGCCGCCTTCATCGCGGCGCTGTTGGTGGTGCGCACGCTTATCGGCTTCGTGTCCCGCCACGGCTTCACGCCGTTCGGCTGGTGGCGCATCGCGGTGGGCGGCGTCGGGCTGATCGCCCTGGCGCTGGTGGGCTGACGCCCAGCCATCATGAAAAAGGCCGCCGGAGAGCCTTCCCCGGCGGCCTTTTTCGTTTGAGGGAGCCGGCTCAGGCGACGATGCGGGTGAACTGGCCGGCCTTGCGGTAGCGCCAGAGATAGCCCGGCAGCACCGCGCCCAGCGCGGTCGGGTGGATGCCGAGGCCTTCGAGCGTGCGGCCCTCGGCGATCGCCTGGGCGGAGACCACATTGTCATGCGCCAGCAGCTTCACCTGGTCGCGGGTGAGCAGCGGGTTGGGCAGCAGCTCCAGCAGCCGGGCCTGCAGCGCTGCGACGCCGAAGGGCATCGGCACCAGCAGGCGCTTGCGGTCGATCTCCTTCAGCATCAGCTCCATCAGCTGCTTGAAGGTGAGGATCTCCGGCCCGCCGAGCTCATAGACGGTGCCGGGCCTGGCGATCTCGTCCACCGCCTTGGCCACCGCGGTGGCGACGTCGCCGACGAAGACCGGCTGGAAGCGGGTGGTGCCGCCGCCGATCAGCGGCAGTGCCGGGGCAAGGCGGGACATGGCGGCGAAGCGGTTGAAGAAATTGTCTTCCGGGCCGAACACAATGGAGGGGCGGAAGATCACCGCTTCCGGCACCGCCTCGCGGGCCGCGGTCTCGCCCGCCGCCTTGGTGCGGGCATAGGACGAGGCGGACTGCGGATCGGCGCCGATGGCCGAGACATGGATCAGCCGCGCCCCGACCTCACGTGCGGCCAGCGCCACCTGCTTGGCGCCGAAATTGTGCACCGCTTCGAAGCTCTGGCGCCCGCCCTCATGCAGCACGCCGACGAGGTTGATGACGACCTCGGCCCCTTCGGCGGCGCGCAGCACCGATGCCGGATAGCGCAGATTGGCCTGTACCGGATTGATCTGGCCGACCGCGCCAAGCGGCTGGAGATGGCCGGCGAGATCCGGGCGGCGCACGGCGACGCGTACCCGCCAGCCCATGCGGGCGAGCGAGCGCACCACATGGCGGCCGACGAAACCGGAACCGCCATAGATGGTGACGAGGCGCTCCATGGGGGCGGAGCGTGCCTCCAGTTCCGCTTCGCTGGGAAGCGGCATGTCATCGGAGGTGGCGGCGTCGACCATGGTGCTCTCCCGGCCCGTCAATCGTGTATGCCAGACGATTAGCGCGCCGCCGCGCCAGCGTCCAGCACCGAGCGGCCCGGCTCGGCGCCCTGTCGGTCTCATCGGCGCTCATCGTCCTCATCCTACACCTCACCGACCTGTCGCGGCGACGGTGTCGGGGGTGCGGCGAGGGGAAGGGCCGGATGAAAATTCCCCACAGGAGAAGCGTGATTGATGTGATTGCCTCGTTGACAAGCGGGAGGTCCCCCGACTATGTGTCGCCGCCGTGCCGCAAGGCATGTGCCCAGGTGGCGGAATTGGTAGACGCGCTGGTTTCAGGTACCAGTGGGTAACACCGTGGAGGTTCGAGTCCTCTCCTGGGCACCAACTCGCTAGAAAAAGCTTTTTCTGGCAGAGACTTAGCTGCATTTTTCGTCCCACTTTCCGAAGTCGCCGAAAACGGTGGGACAATCTCGATCGCCGACAGCTTCAACCGTGCGGCCTTCGCGAGCTGCTTCTGGCTGGCGGAACGGGTATAGCGATCTACCTCCTTTGACGTCCGGTGACCGGTCATCGACATGATCTCGCGGTCGCTCGCGCCATGTTCGGCGAGCTTGGCGGCGAAATATTTGCGCAGGCCATGAGCCGAGCGGCCGGACAGGCCGGCCTCGTCGCACCAGTCGCGGAACTTGTTGCCGAAGGTCTTGGTCGATTTGAACGGCCGGGCCCATTCGCTCACCAGGAATGTCTCCCGCCCGGTCGGAAGTGTGCCCAGTACGGTCTGCAACTCGGCACTGATCGGCAGTGTCAGCTGCACCGGCTTGCGCCGACGGTTCTTCCACTGCGTGAAGGTGATGGCCCCGTCCTTCACCATTGCTGGCCCCAGCCGGTGAATATCGGAAATCCGCTGGCCGAATTCGAGGAACAGCATCAGCGCCAGCCGCGCCATGGTGCCGTGCGGGTGTGCCTCTTCGAACGCCTGGACGTCTTCATCCGACCAGGCGGGAATGCCATCGGCCCGCACCGCCGGGAAGTAGGGCACCTCCTTCGCCGGATTGGTGTCCGCCAAATCATTGGCGATCGCGAAGGCGAAGATCTGCCGCAGCGCTTTCACCATGGAGTTGGCCGCACCCGGCGTTTCAGCGCGCTTGTCCCGCATGGCGCGGATGTGCCGCGGCAGCATTGGCGCGTAGGGGAGGTCGCCGCAGGGCTTGCCCGAGGGAGTCGTCTCCTGGCACATACGCTCAAGAATGCCGCGACGGACCCGCTGGGTCGTCGGGTCGAGGCCCTTATATTCAGCACTGCGATAATAGGCCTCGCAAAGCGCGCGCAGCGAGCCGGAAACCGCCGGCGCCTTCTCCACACGCTGCCCGATCTTCTTGGCGATCGGCCGGCCAGCTAGCACGTTGCTATAGGCTGCCCAGAACGCCGGTGTCCCATACTCTGCCCGGATGCGGACCTTCGGCTTTCCCGGCATGCGCACATACCAGCGGACATTGCCGTGCCGGTCCGTATCACGGGACAGATGGGGCGGGTTCGGGCGAGCCATGTCAGGACAGCGCCTCGTCCCAAGGGTTCGGGGCGGGTTCGTCCGTCGCGGCGACCGCCACCGGAACGATCTTTTCGGTGACGAGGACGATGCGGCCGTCGGGATCGATCTCCAGGCGGGGAAACGCGATGCCCGCCGCCTGCGCGCCTTTCAGCGCGCGGGTGACGTCGGATGCCTTGAAACGGGTCTTGGTGCGCGCCATCGCCTCACAACCCCTTGCTTGAAGTGAGATAAACGACCTTGGGCGTGGCGCTCGCCGTGCGGAGCTGGCGCTCAAGGTCGGCGATGGCGGCGGCGATCTCGGCATCGGTGCGGTAGTGCACCTCGCGCCCGTCGGAGAGGCGCACACGCGCCTCCCCGCTGGCGCGAAGGCCGCGCAACGCCTCAAGCCGTTGTTCGAGGGTGGCGGCGTCGGCCATCATGCCCCCTCGTTCTGGTAGAGGCCGCGGAAGTCGATGACGCCGCAGCCGAAGTCGAGCCCGGCCGCCACCTTGACGGCGCGGGTGTCGAAGTCGATCTCGGTGCGGATCTGCGGCCCCTCGGCGCCGGAGACATAGCCATAGACCACGCTGGGCGCCGCCGCCGGGTCGGCGACGACGTACCAGCCATTGCCGGCGATGTTGGCGTCGACCACCAGCTCCATGGTGCCCGCCCACGGGTTCACGTCGCCCGCCTTGGCGGCGGTGACGGCGGCGAGCACCTGGCGGCCTTCCAGCTCCTTTTCCGGCCCGACCACGAGGAAGCGCGGCGCGAGATTGAGCGGCACGCCGTCGAGGCTCTTCTGCGTGCGCAACGCCGCCACCGCGGCGCCGAGCGAGGCGACGCTGATCGCCGCGCCGGCCGCCGCCTTGTTGCCGTGGCTGGCATGGAAGAGCGCGATGCCGTCCGACAGGGCGGCATTGGCGGCGAGCAGCGCATAGACCCGGGCATTCTCGTCGGCCGCGGCACGGATGGCGATCATCGACGAGAAGTCGGCCAGCGCCGACAGGTCGTCATTGATCAGCGCCCGCCGGCCGATGGCGATGCCGGCATTGAGCTCCTTCGCCCGTACCTTCTCGCGGTTCTCGCTGATGGTGCCGTATTTGAGCTCGCCATTCTCGGCGGTCTCCTGGAACTGCGGGAAGTCGCCGATGCGCAGGAAGGAATGATCGCGGAAGTCGGTGAAGGAGCGCCGGCCGGCCCAGCGGCGATAGGTCGGCTCGGCCGCCGCGTAGTTGGCGAGCAGGCTCTTGTTGGCTGCATCCGCCAGCAGCAGGGGGAAGTCGCTGGTCGAGTGGGCGCCGACGGCGCGCTCCATCAGCGCATTCTGGTCGCGCAGGTTGATGCGCTCGCCGCGCGCCTCCGCAAGGCCGCCGATCATGTCGAGCATGCGGTAGCCGGCGAAGTCGCGGGCGCGACCCTCCAGCTTGACCCGGCCCGGCGCCAGACGGTGCGCGAGCGCGTCGCCCATCGCCGAGCGGATCGACGCCGGGTCGGAGTGGTCCATCGTCACCGTCGGCGCGACGGTGCGGATGGTTTGCAGCGGCGCGGTGCGGGTCTGCATCGCCTGGAAGGCGGCGGCACGGGCGGCGTCGGCGCTGGCGCCGGCATCGATCTGGCCGTCGATCCAGCCCTGGTCGAGGCCGGCGACGGCACCGATGGAACGGATCTCCGCATTGACGGCGGCCCGGTCCGCGGACGCCGTGGGGGTGGGGGCCGCCGCGGCGGGCGGGGTCGGCGCCGGAGCGGGCTCCGGCTGGGCAGGTGCCGTCATGGTCTCATTCCCTCGAATGATGGCCTGGCGGTCGGCGGGAATCGGGACGATGGAGAGCTCCACCGGGGTCCAGCGCGTGGCGGTCTTCACCCGCCGGCCGCCTTCGGTGGTCTCGCTCCAGTCGTGGACGGCGTAGCCGACGGAGACACCGCGCAGGTGCCCGTCGAGAATGTCCTGAATGATCGGCTCGACGTCGTCCCGCCGGGACATCCTGATGATCGCGCGGGCCTCACGGTTCCCGCCGACCGTCCATGCTGTGAGGACGGAGCCCAGCACGTCGGTCAGGATGCCCCGGCGGTGGCTGTTCAGGACCGGCGCGCCGATGAAGGCGCTCCAGTCCTGCGCCAAGGAAAGCCGCTCGAGGAAGACGCCGCGCGCGTCCTGGCGCTCGACCGTGGCCCCGGTCGAGAACACCACCTCGAAGGTGCGCTCGTCCGGGTTCCAGCTGGTCGCGGCCAGAGGCGCGCGGCGGATGATGATGTCGGAGGGGGCGTTCACGTGGCCTTCCTCCCGTAGCGGGCCTGCCGCTTGTCCAGCGCGCGCTTGACGTGGGCGTGCCAATAGTGCGCCGCCAGCTCGAGGCGGCGCAGCTCGTCGAGCGAGATCTTCTCGGGATCGAGCAGCGGGAAGGCCGCGTGCCAGAACCGGCTCCACAGTGGCTGCAGCTTGTCGCCGATCATGCCGCGCCCCCGATGTTGGAGAGCGCGGAAGCCGGCGCCTTGGCCGGGGTAACGAAGCTGAGGCCAAGACCGGCCTCGCGGGCCTTGTCGGCGGCGATCTCGGCGTCGAGCGCGGCGACGTCCATGCCGCGGGCGGCGACGGCCTCGCGCCGGCTCATCAGCCCGGCATTGATGGCGTCGATCTCTGCCTGCACGTCCTTGCCCGGGTCGACCCATTGCTGTTTCGGGGTGATCCAGCGCACGGGGAGCAGATCCTCGATCCGACCCTCGATGCGGCCGGCGAGGCTCTCCAGCATCACCCAGCGCCGCCAGATCGGGCGGAGCGCTTGGAAGACAATGACATTGTGCTGGATCATCTCGATCCGTCGGCGCCACTCGACGAGGCCGGCGCGGATCGAGGAATAGTTCACCTCCGACAGATCGCCGGTCAGCACCTCATAGGGCAGGCCGAGCGCGGCGGCGATCTCATGCAGGGTGATGCGGGCGAAGTCGTTCGCCTCCTGGGCGATCGCCGGAGGATTGGAGAAGCTCACATCCTTACCCGGCGGCAGCACCACCATGGCGCCGGGCTCCAGCGAGCCGATGATCGCCTCGCCCTGCGCCTCGCCGCCGAACGGCACCGCGCCGTCATTGGTGGTGATGACACCGGCGAGCAGTGCGCCGACCTTCTGACGGGTGAGCTGGGCGCCGTGCCATTCGTCATGCTCCGCCAGCCGCAGGATCGCCGGGGCGAACCACGACACGCCGCGCACCTGGCCGGGAAAATCGGGGCGGAACAGATGGATCACGTCCTCGGCCGGCACGCGCACCGGCTGGAGGTTGAGGCCGAGGCCGATCTCCGGCCGCTCCTTGATGATCCAATAAGCGACGCGGGTGCCGAACACGTCGAACTCGACGCCGTTGACGATGCGCCCGCCAGCGGCAAGCGGGCGGGTCAGCGAGGCGTCGAGCTGGTCGGGATGCAGCACGCGGATCCGCAGGCCGCCCGGGGTGGCGATCATCAGCGCCAGCGCTTCGCCGTCGACGATCATGCCGCCGACCATCAGCGCGGTCAGGCCATAGAAATCGCACACCCCATCGGCGTCGGCTTCGTCGGTCCAGGCCGTCCAGCGCTCCGCCAGTTTGCCGGTGGTCGCCGGCACGATGCCGGTGCCGACCAGTGCTGCCACCCACGCCGCCTTCGCGGCTGCCGCGTGCGGGTTGTTGGCGACCAGATAGCGGGCGCGCTGGGCGAGCGGCGCTCGGGCCGCCTGTGCCGCGCCGTGCTGGTTCGCCATCTTGCCCCAGCCGGACGTGCGCCGGCCGGCGGACGCGCCCTCATAGGAGCGTGCCCACCAGCGCCAGGCGCCCTTGCTGCGGTCGAAGAGGGTGGCGAGACCGGCGAGCATCACACCACCTTGGCCAGAGCCGCACGGATCTTGCGGAAGTGCTTGGAGAGATTGACCAGCACGATCTGGCTGGGCGCCGAGCCGTATTCAACCGCCATCGCGGCGGCTTCCTTGGCGATGCGGGCACTCACCTCCTCCAGCGTGCCGCCGATATGTGCTCGCCCCTCGTCGTCGCCGCCGAAGATCACCGCGCCGATCCAGATGTCGGCGAAGGGTTTGGCGGTCGCAGGATGTTCGCCCTCGTAGGTGCCACGCGCATTGGCGAGCATGCGGGAAGCGGCGGCCACATCCAGCTTCATCACGTCGACGAGCTCGATCTGCGCCGAGAGAAGCGCAATCTCTTCGACGGTGTAGCGGATCCAGCCGCTGCGATCGGCGGTTTCAGCGATTGCCCGGTTATGCTCGATCAGGCCGGCCGGGCTGGGCTCGAGCTGATACTGCTCGCTGGCTTCGGGGGACTGGTCGATGAAGGGCAGATGATCGCGGCGGCGGAGGGTCTTGAAGCGCTCGACCTTGATGCCGAGCGCCTCGCAGGCGAGGCCGATGGTGAAGGGGCGTTCGGGGGTCATGTGGCGCTCTCGAAAATAGTGAACCGATGACCCCATTCTGCACAACTTCAGCATGGGGTCAACTGGACCCCGTCATGAGGTTCGGTGGAGCATCCACCTCACATCTCGATCCGGATGCGCGTCGGGTGGTCGCGCAACACGCCAGCCGCCTCGTCATCCTCGATGATGTCGAGCCGGTTGATGTTGAGCCACCGCCTCTCCCTCTCCCAAAGGTGATCCGATGCCCGCCGATGCCCGGCGCCCATGATGAGCCAGCCCTGGGCATCGGCCGTCATCTCGTCCATGGCGGCCGAGAAGTCCGACCAGGCGCGGCGGGCACGCTCCATGGGATCGGCGGGCGACGTCACAGGCGCAAGGCATACAGCCGCTGCCGGTGTGGCTACGAGCGCCGGGCCAGCGCTGATCAACAGGCGGCGACGGGTGATCATATGCCCGCCTCCCCTTCCTCGTCGTCCGGCGATGGACAACTGAAGCTCATGCCGTGGCGTTCGATCGAGGTGTATTCCCGGTCGTGCTCGTCCTCGGCTGGGTCGTCCTCCTCAGAGTCCTCGTCGTAGCCCTCGAGCAACTCGACCTCATCGCCCTCGATGTCGACCAGCTGCGGGTCGGCGTCGAGATAGGGGAGATTGCCGCCAAGGCTGGGCTCGAGGTCGGGATCGCCGTCGAGCTGATCGAGAAGCGCGACCATGCTCTCGATCGCCGCCTCGATCCGCTGGCGCAGGGCGCCCTCCTCCACCATGGTGAAATGGCGAACATGCGCGTTCATGCCCGGCCCTCCGCAACGAGACGGCCGAGCGCCGCGGCGAGCGTGTCGAGCAACAGCTCCTCGAAGGTGGTGCCATCCGCATCTTCCTGCGTGCCGAGCGGGAGATCGGGATTGGCGACGCCGACATAGCGGACCAACGCGAGCAAGCCCGGCAGCGTGGTCGGCACGGTACCCAGCAGCTCGGCGAACTGCTCGTCGGCTATATCGACCAGCTCGGCGAGCCGGTCCTCGCCGTCGACCGTGGTGTCGCAGGCCCGCACCGGCGCCATGAGCTGCCGATGCTCGGCGATGCGGGCAAAGATGGGGTCCGGCGTCGGCCCGAAGGCGACGACACCGGCCGGCACGGCGACGGCAGCCGCGCCAAGGCAAAGCGCCTGGCGCCGGCTGGGGACATGGCTTTCCCGTTCGCGAACATGGGTGCCCATGCGCGTGCTCCATTGATTGAAAACGTCAATGTTGATACCTTTCGCTCACAATGAGCGGTTGTCAATAGGTATCAATCAAAGTGAGCGAAAACGATCACCTGACAGGCCGCCAGATAGCTGCAGGCCGAGTACTCGCGGGCCTAGGACAAGCCCAGCTAGCGGAGGCTGCTTCCATCTCGGTGCCGACGTTGAGGCGCATGGAGGCGAGCGCTGGCCCCGCCGCAGGTTTGACGAACAATGTCGCTGCGGTGAAGCGTGCCCTTGAGGAAGCCGGCGTCATCTTCGTTGCCGAGAACGGCGAAGGGCCTGGGGTGAGATTGAGAAAAACACGAGAGGTCGGTTGAGGTGACGCGCTCGCGACCAACTTGGGTTGAGGATTCCTCTCTATGCTTTCGCATCACCGAGAGCGTCGAGACTTTGCTGCGGGGTCGATGGGACCTCGATCGTCGGATGAAGGTGGTAATGGGGCGACTACGCCCACTGAGGCCAGCCGACTTCCCTCCCGAACTCCGGACGTCCTTTGAGCTGCTGCTTCTGGCGGACGAACTCGCGCTCGTGGAGATGCCGCCAGCATCCAATATCCTGTCCTACAGTCGCATGACGCCGACGCAGCGCGACCAATGGTGTGCGGCCCTGCTGGCGATCTACGAGGCGATCGTGATCGATCGGCACCGAATCGGCCGATAGTGGTACGCGGCGGCGAATGTTGCGACAATCGCATTCACGGCCGAGAATTGGGCAGTGCTGGGGGAGGCTTCGGAAGAAGAATGCACCGATCTCGAGTTGAGAGCGACGAGGCCTACATCCTCGATCTATGCGACAAAGTGTTGGGCAGGATGTCACTTCGCCAGCACAGGTTCCACTTTCTGCTCGGCGATCCCGGAAAGTCCGGCCGGCGCACACAGCTCGCGGTTGATGCCTACTATCCCGACCTCTCGCTTGTTGTCGAATATCATGAACGCCAGCACTTTGAGGCCGTCAACCACTTCGACAAGCCTAACACACTCACTGTCAGTGGTGTTCATCGGGGGATGCAACGTCGGCTGTATGATGAACGCCGCCGCGATGTGCTCCCACAGCACGGTATTACGTTGCTGAATCTCCTATGCACTCAATTCGCCAGCTCCAGCGCAAGGCGCCTGAAGCGCCTGCCGGAGGATGAGCGCGTCGTGCGATTCGAACTGGAGAAGGTCGGCGCCATCTTCGTCGCGGAGAACGGCGAAGGGCCTGGCGTGCGGCTGAGGAAGAACCCTTGAGAGAACGTAGGCCATCCCCGCCTGATCGATGAACGGCTCAAGGAACTGGTACGAGCGTTGGCACGTGAGGCGGCCCGCAAGGACCATGACGAAGCGGTGAAAAGGCCTGAAGAGAATGGCAAAGGTACAGGCTGAGGTTGAAGGAGCATCACCAATGAGCCGAACCGCTTTCATGCCGGCGGTATCCTTCAGCGCGGACAAGGTCGAGCAGCATCGGCTCGAAGAACTGGCCGAGGCCGTCGCTGATCGGGAAACCAGCGCCGCCGAACTCGCGGTCGATTTTGCACCTGGCTCCTTCGGCTGCCATGAAGCCCTGCACATCGCGGCCGTCGTGATGAATCTGATTGATCGCGATCTCCGCAGCCATCCGGCAGTGCTGGTCAACGCGGACTGATACCGGCTCGTTCATGGAGTTCATCAATAACGAAGCGAAATTTTATCCCGCTTCGTTATTAACGCCGACAAAGAAAATTTGTGCCCTAGAACGGGGCGGCCACACTATTTACAATTCAGAATTGAATCGGAAATATTGTAGGAGCTATGTTCCGAGGCTGAAGTGGAGGAGTTGTTCGAATCGCCATTGTCATGAGCCCAGACTGATCGGTCGTGTTCGTTGGATGCGGCTACCCACGAATCACGGAAATCGCGACTGCGCTTTATAAGACTCTGATTGGCCTCGATAATTTCCTGACGGGACCTTCTTTCAGGACGCAATCCGGCCATTGATATACCCTCCCTTTTTGGCAAGCGAACCCTATCAGATAACTCCGTCAGAGTGAATCTATGGTTGACAGTTTCAACTCCATAAAATTTCCGGAATTGTTCGTCGGGTTCGTCGCGCCAATTGGAGCCGATGTTGCCCCTATAATCAAAGAATTCAGAATATATTTTGAAGAAAAAAAATATAAAGTGATAGACATAAAAGTAACTGATGTATTTAATGTGATGAAAAACTATATAATTCCTGAAATGGATTTAAAAAAATCTCCTCTTGTTGATCGATATAATTCATATATAAATTATGGAAATCAGTTAAGGGAGCATTTTGATGATAATTCAATATTGAGTAAGCTTACGATACAGATAATTGTTAAGAAGCGTATAAGGCAGAAATATAATTCTGAATTCGATAAATTTCAAAAAACAGTGTATTTTATAAATCAATTCAAAAGAAAAGAAGAAATAGAATTATTTAGATCGGTGTATGGTCGATTGTTTTTTCAGGTTTCCTTGTATTCCCGCCGTGGGGCGCGAGTTGATTATCTTTCTAGGAAATTTGCAAGTAGTGAAAATTCAGCTGGATCGAATCGCTTCCGGTATCAGGCTGAAAAATTGATTCAAAATGATGAAAACGAAGTCGCTAAGAGTCATGGACAGAGGGTAGCGAAGATATTTCATGATGCGGATCTTATTATAAATTTAGATGTTGAACTTTCTGTCAAAAGACAAGTTTTCAGATTCTGTGAGCTTCTCTTTGGATCTAACGCGATTTCTCCCACCCGTATTGAATATGGAATGTTTCTTGCGAAGGCGGCGGCGCTCCGAACGCTAGATCTTTCCAGGCAGGTTGGGGCTGCTATATTTTCCGGGACGGGAGAGGTGCTCTCGCTTGGCTCGAATGAGGTTCCGAAGGCGCTGGGTGGCACGTATTGGTCAGATGAAGGTGTAGATGATCGTGAATTTATTCGAGGCCATGACTCGAATGATCAAAGAAAAAGAGAGATTCTTGTAGAGATATTGAATATAATATCTCCAGATTGCGATATAGATAAAATAATATCAAGTAAAGAAATTCAAGACTCTCAATTTATGGATGCATTGGAGTACGGACGCATCGTGCACGCTGAAATGTCGGCAATATCCGACGCTGCAAGAGTGGGAAGTTCAATTCGTGGGGGCACGTTATATTGTACGACATTCCCCTGTCATATGTGCGCTAAGCATATAGTGGCATCTGGCGTAACAAATGTGATATTTTTGGAGCCATATCCTAAAAGTCTTGCATACGATCTTCATTCAGATTCAATTCATATTGAAGGTAATGATCGTGGTCATTATCAGCAATACCCATCTGTAAGATTTGAGCATTTTTATGGGGTTTCGCCTCGTAGGTATAGGGAAATATTTGAAAGAAATAAAAGAAAGAATGATAATGGATCATTCCGTCCATATATAAATGACAACCCATCTCCTATAATAGACATCAAAATTCCATTTTATACATACTTAGAAGAGAGTGCGCTTGAAATATTGGGAATGCAATTTGATGTTGCCAAAATTGACGATGAATTGGATGCATTGGACGCAGAAGTTGATGAATAATCATAATTATTGTTCGCTACTTCTGTCATTCTACCGCTTGCGTCACTTTAGTCGATCGAAGTGACTTCTCTATGGGAATGGTGGTCGTTGCGTTAATGCGCAACCGTGCCATTGACCCGCTAGATGTCCGTCGGAGCGATGGCCAAGGTGAGCGCTGGCAGAAGGCCGTTGAGAGTTTCCGTCTCTGCCTCTAGTAGCGGACGAGTGATCAGTTCGGCGTTATTGGCGCACTATAACGCTGGGTCGGGCAATCAGTGTCTATCACGCTCCTGCGCCAGCTTCTCAGCCTGCTCATTCACCATTTCTCGCGTGATGCGCGAATTCTCGAAATGGGTGTTGCCATAGGCGAAGCTGCGCCGTTGCTCTTCGCGGTGCTCGGGGGACGGTTCCACACGCTTGGCCGCCTCGATCAGCTTCTTGAGTTCATTCGTCATTTCGGCCTCCCGCTCGCAGCTCGGTCCTACAACGCGTTGACCATACGTCATTCAGGATTTGGACTGTTCTTGATCTTGGTATATGGCGCCTTTCCGGGATGGTGCCAATTTGGCAAATCAGCCACAGCCCGGCATCCGTGGCGTCCGCCCGTGTCCCGGTACGATCGTCATGCTCCTGACAACCACTTGGAGCGAACGACGCCGGATGGCATTGCGGGCGCGGAAGCGGGGGTGGAGGTGTCGGCACTGGCGCCTGCGGCGTCATGCCTGGCAATCGCCTCCTGCAAACTCATCCCCGCCGCATAGAGCCCATGCAGCGCGGCGGTGGCGTAGACCCGGCAGTCGAGCGGCTCATTGCGCACGCCGGGATCCGGCACCCACTCGATGCGGGCGATGCCCTTGGTGTAGCGGCGCACCGGCCGTTCGGCGACGAGGCCGGTGAACCACAGATAGTCGCGATCCACCGGCCAATGGCAGGCGCCCGCACCGCCATCCTCGATCCGCAGGCGCGAGAGCAGCCCGTGCTTGAGCGTGTCGACGCCGACGATGTGGACCGGCGCCAGGTTGGCGATGCGCAGCTTGGGCGGGCGCTTCGGCCAGGGCGGCACGCCGGGACCGCCGCGTCCCTTGATCGCCCAGACGCGCCGGTTGAGCCGCTCGGCCGAGAACTTCATCACCATGTCGGTGCGATGCCCACCGGAATCGATGGCGACCGCCAGCACCGGCAGATCCGGGATGGCGCGGGGATGGCGGAATCGGCGCAGCAGCAGCCGGTCGAGCGCCTCCCACACCCCCGTCCTGGAGGTGTCGCCGTGCAGGATCTCGTAGTCGAGCGACCAGCTGGCTTCGCCGCGGCCCCAGCCGACGAACTCCACCTCGATGCGGTCATCCTGGGTATCGACGCCGGCGGTGACGATGGCGACGCCGTCAGGTAGCAGCTCGGTCCATGGGGTGTCGCAGGCGACGCCGCGTTGCTGCAACGTGTCCGGCGCTAGCGGCGCCATGTCGCGATCCTCATAGGGTTCGCCGAGTTTCAGGTTGGTCCAGGACTTCAGCCGAGCCGGGTCGCGCTTCGAGGCGACGAAGTCGGCGGCGATTTCGCCCCAGCTCTCGAAGGGTGAGTAGAGCGCCGAGAGGTGGAAGCCGGCAGTGAGGCCATCGCCCTCCACCGTCGCCCGCCATTCGCCTTTCGCCAGCATGGCCGGCTTGTCGGCTTCCTCCATGATGCCGCCGCAGGCATCGCAGGCATAGAACGCCTTGCGCGGCTCGCCCTCCGGCCAGG
This sequence comes from Ancylobacter sp. 3268, assembly GCF_031456575.1. Taxonomy (NCBI): domain Bacteria; kingdom Pseudomonadati; phylum Pseudomonadota; class Alphaproteobacteria; order Hyphomicrobiales; family Xanthobacteraceae; genus Ancylobacter; species Ancylobacter sp. 3268. The sequence continues at coordinate 4,739 of NZ_JAVDUX010000020.1, read as the reverse complement.
TCACGCCGCGCCAGACGAGCACCTGGTGCGTGCCGCAATGCGGACAGGGCACGAAGTAGCGCCGCTGGTCGCTCTCGGCATAGGCCTTCTCGATCCGCGACACCCCGGCCTCGGTCGGGGTGGAGATGAGGAAGATCTTGCGCCTGCCGCGGAAGGTGACGGTGCGCTGCACAGCGAGCGCCACCGGATCGCCTTCGCCGTCGGCATCGGCCGGGAAGGCGTCGACCTCGTCGAGCACCAGATAGCGCGCCGGCGTCGAGCGCAGGCCGGTCGCCGAGTTGGCGCCGGTCATCACCAGCGCCCCGCCCGGAAACTCCTTCAGCCCGACGGTGTTGCCGGGATCCTTCGCCCGCGCCGGCGCCATGCGGCTGCGCAGCGCTGGCGTGCCGTCGATCAGCGGATCGATGCGGGTGCGCGAGTTCCGCCGCACCATGTCGATGGAGGGCCGCACCGCCAGCACCAGCCCCGGCGCATGGGCGATCCAGTAGCCGATGGCATTGAGCCCGGCCTCGGTGCCACCGGTCTGCGCCCCCTTCATCAGCACCACGCGCTCGATCGGCGAAGAGGTGGAGAGGCAGTCCTGTATTGCCTTGAGGTACGGCACGCGCGACGTCCGCCACGGCCCCGGCTCGGCATTGGTGCCGGGCAGGATGCGGTTGGCGTCCGCCCATTCGGTGACGGTCAGCTGCAGCTCGGGCCGCAAGCCACGCCGCCAGGCCTCGTCGACCAGCTCTGCGGTGAGGTCGGCAAGGTCAGTCATGCGGGATATCCTCCAGCGGCATATCGGCGATGGTGACGAGCTGCGCACGCACCAGCCGGTCGAGCACGCCGACCACGGCGGCCAGGTCGGCGCCCACGGTGCTGGCGATCTCCGGCGCCGCGCGGTTCACCCAGCCGAGCCAGGCATCGCGCTCGAAACGGGCGCGGGCCTCGATGGTGCGCAGCGTCGCGGCGCGGTCGATCAGCTGGCGGCCCATGCGCTCGGCCTTCAGCCGGGCGATCTCCGCCTCGGCGGCATCGCGCACCGCCCTGGCCGAGATCGGAGCGAGTGACGGTGCGTCGAGCGAGGCGCGGCGGCGGTTCGGGTCGACGTTCTCCGCCACCCAGGCCTTTCCGCGGGCGACATGGATGCGCCCGTTCGGCTCGACGGGAAGCCCGGCGGCGATCAGCTGCGAGACGCGGCCCGGCGACACGCCGATCAGCTCGGCGAAGCCCTTCTTGGAGAGGGTGTCCGCCGGCGGAGGGGTATGGTCGCCGAACAGGGATGAGCCATGCAAATCCTGCATCCTCAACCCTTTCTCAAGCGCCGGAGTTTAGCGCTCAAATCCGGCTCATCTAGCGAGGTCATGCGCTGTCGCCGCCCGCATACATCAGCGCCGGGGAGGACCCACGCTAGCCGCCGGAGCTCGGCCTCGATCTCCGACTTGGCCTCGTGGAACGCCTCCGGATCGCGGTGGCTCGGCACCAGCCGCCGCACCTTCCCTGCCAGATCCAGCAGGGCGGCGGTGGTCGGGGTGTCGGGACACGGGACACCCCCCTTGGGGGGATGTCCCGTGTCCCGCTGCCACCGGGACAATCGGGACTGTCCCGCCGGGACATCTATGTCCCGCTTCCTCAGACGATCCATACCCATGGCTCCCTGATCGCGACGATCTGCTTGCTCGACAGGTTCTCGCGGGCGCGCTGGAAGGCCTTCTTCTTCGCCTCCGGCGTATCGCCAAGGCCGCGCCGGTAGGCATAATCTCGCCAGGTATCGACGGGGACGATGCGTACGCTGTTGGGGATCTGCCCGCCGGGCGAGGGCACGCCCTCTTCGGCAATGGCCTGCTTCAGTGCGTCGAGCGCGATGCGCGCCTGGTCGGAGAGCCGCGGTGTGCCCCTGGTCTCGCCGGTGCTCGCATCCGTGGGCATGACGACGCAGGAGGTGATGTCATCACCATCCTCGTCGGTCCCGAGGACCGATTGCAGCAGCTCATACTTGAGGGGCGATATCTCGCCGCCGTCCTTCACCTTCGCGATCTTGCCTTCGCACACACCCGTCTCGTGGCGGGTGATCTCGATGGCCGCGTCCACCGCGCCGAGCAGGGCATTGGAGCCCCGTGCGCCGCGGTCGCGGTCCTTGCCGGAGTGGTGCACGACCAGGACATGACAGCCCAGCTCGCGCTGCATCCGCTCCGCCTTGTTCACCACGACATTGATGTCGCGGGCCTTGTCCTCGTCGCCCGAGCCGATCATGCGCGACAGCGTGTCGAGCACCACCAGTTGCAGCGGCGCGGTCATCGCCGCCCGATGCTCCTTCACATCGGCGATCAGCGTCTCGACGCCCTCCTCATCGTCGAACAGGTTCACCGAGGAGGGGATCAGCACGAAGGGCTTGCCCGGCTCGCCGCCCTTCTCCTTGCGCCACGCCTTCATGCGCATCCGCATGCCGGAGCCGCCCTCGCCGGAGACATAGACCACGCCGCCTTCGGCGACGCGCCGGCCGAACCAGTCGCGACCATGGGCGATGTGCAGGGCGAGGTCGAGCACAAGGAAGCTCTTGGAGGTGCCGGGCGGCCCGTACACCGTCGACAGGCCGCCCTCGATCAGCAGCCCCTTCACCAGCCAGGCCAACGGCGGCTGCTTGTCCTCGTCGCCCCACCACACCGCCGGCAGGCGGGTGACGGCGGCCGGGCGCCAGTTCGGCGTTGCGCCCGTGAGCTGGTGTAGCCGCTCCACCGTGCCGCCGGCGGCGAGCCAGTCCGACACGTCGCCCTTGCGCGGCAGGTCGGGCAGCGCCAGCACGCGGATGCGGGAAGCGACGGGGGCGAGCGCCCGCGCCACCTTCTCGGCATGCTCGCGGCCGGTATCGTCATTGTCGGGCAGGATGACGACATCGGCGCCGAGGAAGTGCTCGACATAATCCAGCCGCCACTTGCCGGCGCCGCCGGCATTGCAGGTCGCCGGGATGTTCAGCGCCCGCAGGCGGTCGACATCCTTCTCGCCCTCGACGATGTAGATCGGGTGCCCGGAACCGATGGCCTCGATCAGCTCCGGCAGATGGTAGGGCACCTGCCGGACATCCTTGATGCTCCATATATGCCCGCCGGCGCCGTCCGGCCGCCGCTGGCGGAAGCTCTTCGGCTCCAGCCGCACCACTTCGAACAGCAGCTCGCCGGCCTCGTCGAGATAGGGATAGGTCGCGACCGTGCGGGTCTTGTTCGGCGAGATCTCCGGCTGGCCGGCGAAGTCCGGGAATTCCTGCTTCAGCCAGGTGATCGCGTCATGGTGCCCGCCGCCCTTGATGCGGGCGATCAGGTCGAGCACGCCCCCGCCCTCGCCGGCCTCATGGTCCCGCCAGGTGCCCTTGTGCGGGCCGCCAACGCGCACCGCCAGGCTGCCATTGGAGCCGTACCGCCACTCGTCATGCTTCGAGTGTGCCCGGTTCGGTTCCCCAAGCAGCCGCCGCGCGACAGCCTCCATGAGGTCGGGAAAGTCGCTCATTCCTCGGGCTCTTCCGGTGGGACGTCCCCGCCGAAAAAGCCTTTTGGATCAATGGGCGATTTTTCGTCCCACTTGTCCGTAAGTTCCTCTAACGATGGTGCCTTCTGGCCCTCTCTCCTGGGCACCATTTGACCTTTTTGCAAGGTCCAGAGATTTCCTAAAATCGTTGAAAATGCTGAATTCCTGGAGCCAAGAGGTTCCGGGAAGGTTTAGCTTTTTCCGTTGGAAGCTGGCGCTTTTGGGGGTATTTGAGGGGGTATCGCTAAAAAACCTCATGTCGGGCAGTTCCCCTTGGCGCTCACCGAAACCGCGATCCGCAACGCCAAGCCGAGAGAACGGCCCTATAAGCTGGCGGACGGTGGCGGCCTCTATCTGCTGATCAATCCGATCGGCTCGCGCCTCTGGCGCCTGAAGTACCGGATCGGCGGGCGCGAGAAGTTGCTCGCTATAGGCCCCTATCCCGACATACCCCTTGCCAAAGCCCGCGAGTGGCGCACCGAGGCACGGCGGCATATCGCCGACGGCGTCGATCCTTCCGCGCTCAAGAAGGAGACGCGGCAAAAGGCCAAGGCAGCCATCACGAACACCTTCCGCTCGATCGCCGAGGAACATCTGGCGAAGCTGGCGCGCGAAGGCCTCGCCGATATCACGCTGAACAAGCGGCGCTGGCTTCTTGGCTTAGCCTATCCCGTGCTCGGCGAGCGCGACGTTGCCACGATCACGGCAAAGGAGTTGCTGGACGTTCTCCGTACCGTAGAGGAAACCGGCCGGCACGAAACGGCACGCCGGATGCGGGCCGCACTCGGCGCCGTGTTCCGTTATGCCATCGCCACCGCGCGAGCGGAAAACGACCCGACCTTCGCCCTGCGCGATGCCTTGACGACGCCCAAGGTGACGCATCGCGCAGCAGTCACCACCCCTACGGCTTTTGGCGCGCTGTTGCGTGCGGTCGATGGCTACGCGGGGCAACCAGCGAGCACGGCGGCGTTGCGCCTCATGCCGCTGCTGTTTCCCCGTCCCGGTGAGTTGCGCTTGGCAACTTGGCCGGAGTTCGACCTCGACAAGGGGATTTGGTCGATCCCTGCCGAACGCATGAAGATGCGTCGTCCGCATCGTGTTCCCCTTCCGCCGCAAGCCGTCGCCATCCTGCGCGAGCTACACTGGCCTGCTCCCTGGAAAGTGGTCCTCCGTGAAGTAGGCTTTCGGGCCTTTGGAGGATGGCGCCATGGCGCAGAAGAAGCATAAGCCTGAAGAGA